>NZ_JBHIRU010000002.1:0-279576 GCF_042197425.1 Bartonella sp. AA126HLJHH | reverse complement strand
TCTTCCCATGATCAACGTGACCAATCGTACCAATATTAACATGCGGTTTTGTTCGTTCAAACTTGCTCTTCGCCATTGCTATTAATCTCTTGTTTTATTCCCTATTTTTATTAGCACCTAGGGACAATTCTGCAAAATTTAAGTCTGACCAGACTGTAAACAGCCCAATCACCACAACTCTTAGACGGAAAACCCCACCAAATCTATAAATGGAATATCCTCCATCATACCTATTTGCCCAATCACCAACAACCACTTGGAGCGGGTAGCGGGAATCGAACCCGCATATTCAGCTTGGAAGGCTGCTGCTCTACCATTGAGCTATACCCGCATGACCCACGTACTAACTCTCCTTCGATGAATGGTGGAGGGGGTTGGATTCGAACCAACGTAGCATACGCAACGGATTTACAGTCCGCCCCCTTTAACCACTCGGGCACCCCTCCATTACACCGATAAAGTCGCGCAATGAGACATCACGACAACCACCTTGAATACCCATTCAATTCAATCTGATTGCGAAGTGGTTATGACGATTACTATTGTATCTGTCAACAGAATAAATACAATTCTGTACAAATTTCCTGCTCATAATTTTAAATCATAGATTTTTTCTCTCTATTTTTCTTATTAACACGTTATAAAGAAGCTATGAAAGAAAAAACATCACAAAATTCTCATTATGCTCGTTTGCGTCGCCGATATCGCGATACAAAAGGCTCTCCTTCTCGATCTTTTACACACCCAAAGAAGAAAGCTGCTTCTTTACAGCAAGAGATCATCCATCTTTATGGCATTCATTCTGTTCAGGCTGCTTTAGAAAACCCAAAAAGAATTTTAAAATGTCTTTACGTTACACAAAATGCCTTAAAACGATTAAATATATCCGAATCAGATTATCCTTGCTCTGTTATATTATGCACCCCCAAATATCTTGATTCGCTTGTTGGAAGTGAGGCTGTTCATCAAGGTATTGTTTTGGAAACTCTCCCCCTCAAACCATGCAAACTGTCGGAACTAACCAATACTGATCTGGTCATTGTCATGGATCAAATTACCGATCCACATAATGTTGGCGCTATTATGCGCTCTGCAGTTGCATTGAAAGCTAAAGCACTTATTACAACTTGCCGTCACTCTCCCCACGAAAGCGGTGTTCTTGCGAAAGCGGCATCTGGAGCTCTGGAGATGATTCATTATATTACCGTACGAAACCTTGCTGAAGCTCTTCAAGAACTTCATCAAACAGGTTTTACAAGCTTTGGTCTCGATTCAGAAGGTGACCAACCTCTAGAAACAGCATTAACAGGGAATAAAATTGCTCTTGTTTTAGGAGCAGAAGGTAAAGGTTTACGTAAAAAAACACGCGAAACCGTTTGCGCTTTAACACGCCTTGACATGCCTGGAAATATTAAATCATTAAATGTTTCAAATGCAGCAACAATAGCTCTTTATGTGGCACATCAATATCTTAGATTCTAGTTTTTAATTTTTTGTGAAACATCAAAAAAACCAACCAACAAAAAACCCGCAAAAAACCCGCCAATATGAGCTTCCCATGCTATTGAGATGCCATTTTCTTCAAACAAAATAGAAGAAATACCTATGATCAAATCAGTCGTCAGCCATACACTCATATAAACAAGAACCCCCTTAGAACACAGAGCTTTTTTGACAGATAATAAAGGTCCTAAAAGTTTTTCGTTCTGCGCATTGACAGCTAGATTACCACTAGGAAAACCGTAACGTGCAATAGCACCCATCATTCCAGATACGGCACCTGACGCCCCAATAAGTGATATGGTACTTTCTTGATGAAATGTAAAATAAGTCAAAACAGAAATAACTGCCGTTAACACCCAAAAAATTAAAAAACGTAAAACACCAAAATGCCTTGCTAAAGGAGAGCCGAAAACCAAAAGCCAAACCATATTAAGAGCAACATGTTTAAAACTACTATGCATAAATGAATAACTCACCATGGTATAACAAAATGCTACAGGATCCCTCTTAAACAATGCTGGTATAAATGAAAAAAGCTCAAGACTTTCAACATAAACATGATGAGAAAAAAAATACTGAGAAATGCAATAAAGACAAAAACAAAATGCTATCAAAACAACTATAATAAATGGAACATTCAATAAGGGTTCTTTAGGTTGTTTTGGCAATCGGGAAACATCATTATGTTGGTGACTAGAAACTTTCATTGTATAAAATCTCGTATTTTTTAGAAAATGGGTTATTCTTTTATACAAAATAAATATACCATTCCCAGTGATGCAGAATCTTTTCAACGCCTCTTCGAAGCCCCTTTTTAAATTTTCAATAGCTCTATATGAAAACACGTGTATTTTATACAAAAGATTTTAAAAAGCATGGATATCAAGAATATGATTTACAAACTTAGTGGTATCCTACTTACTTAAATGTGAAGTTACCATGCAATATACAAGAACTTACGAATAGACAAACTCACTTATGAGGTGGTGTATAATAAAAATATATAAACATTATTTTCTTACTAGAAATATATTGATTATTGCATTTTTTAACCAAGCTATACTTCGATTGATAAACTTTAAAGAATCTTAAATCTCAATTTTTCCATTAATATGGCCTGCATTGCTTCTATGCTTTGAACGAAAAACGACATCTCTATGAGAAAAATACCAATACAGTGTTCTCTAGATATAATAATTAGTGTTTCATGATGAATTACTTACTTGATAATCTGTTTCCCTCATACATGCAAAAGCGTCAGTTCATCTCTTTAACAAATATAAACAAGCCTTTCATTTCAACCTTTAACAGATATAATTCAAGAACTGTCTCTTATGAAACACTGAAAAAATATGTTGATTCTAATAATGCATCTTTGAATTTAAACAGTTCATGACGGAATTTTTTATTCCTTTTTTAGACAGTCGTATTGACACATCCGACACTTGTAACGCGCAAGAGAATAATTTGGATTATTCAATATAAAAAAAATTAAATGAGGTAATCATAGGAATTTGCTATTAAGTTGTAAAATGATAAAGGACCATTATAAATCAATGTATTATAAATAGATAACACACTAATTATTGAAGAGAACGATCTTGAGAATTCTGCTTGCAATCCTTTAACCACACATCATAAATAGGATGCTCAACAGCGTTCAAACCAGGACTATCTGCAAACATCCATCCTGTAAAAATACGCCGTATTTTTTTATCTAATGTTACTTCATTGACTTCAACAAAACCAGTTGTACGCGTGGGTTCATCTTTAGAGCTCGTATAACACGCACGTGGTGTTACCTGTAATGCGCCGTACTGATAAATTTTACCAAGAGTAACTTCAAAACGTGTGGTCCGTCCCGTGATTTTGTCAAGACCTGCAAAAACAGCAATTCCATTGCTAATACGCTCAGCCCGCACCCCATTATTTAAGGATAAAAACACTAAAATTTCCATAAAAAAAATATAAAAAAAATGCCTCGCCCCTAACAATAAAAAAAATCTCATCATATCAAAATCAATCGCACCTTAAAAAATAATTCTTTTCATAACATAGAGTCAAATAAGACAAAAATACACACGCACATTAAAACATGTTATTTTTTAGGTGACCACGCATCATAATCTTCATGCACACAAGAACGCTCTCCATTGGAGGTGATAGCTCCCTTTGGTCGATAGCCCTCACTTGTTCCTGTCATATTTGCAACATGAGGCTTTTCCCATTCATAAGGATGATAATCCTCTTGTGTTGGTGGACACTCACAGCGATGATGAATCCAGCCATGCCAACCTGGTGGAATAGTAGAGGCCTCAGAATAGTCTTTATAGATAACCCAACGGTGCGGATAACCATCCTTATGAAGTCCTCCTTCATAATATATATTTCCAAATTGATCTTCCCCTATCCGCTTACCTTTGCGCCATGTGAAAAAACGCGTACCAATGGTATTGCCATTCCACCATGTGAAGATTTGCTTAAAAAAACGAACCATCTGCTATTCCATTCATTTAGTGCGCTCATGAAATTAATCGTTGGAATAAAATTATTAACGATTGAAATTATCGAAAAAGTTACTAGTAAATTCAACTACAATTCCAATTGATAGGTTAACGTGCTATCCTTTAATTTCAAGAAGATATCATATGTATGGCTTCTTCTCCACCCCATAAAATTTAATCTATGCCAAGTTTCATCTTAACCAATTCATTAACAGCTTGGGGATTTGCCTTACCACCTGTTACTTTCATTACCTGTCCAACAAACCAACCAGCTAAAGCAGGTTTGTGCTTTGCTTGCGCAACTTTATCAGAATTATTGGCAACGATCTCATCAACAGCTCTTTCAATAGCCTTTGTATCCGTTACCTGCTTCATATTTCGTTCTTCTACAATTTGGCGTGCATCTCCCCCCTCATTCCAAATAATCTCAAAAAGATCTTTGGCAATTTTTCCAGAAATAACTCCTTCTTTTATAAGATCAATAATGCTTCCCAATTGATTTGGCGATACTGGTGACTCTTCAATCTCACGATTATCTTTATTTAAAGCCCCTAAAAGGTCGTTAATCACCCAATTGGCAACTATTTTTCCATCACGCCCACGTGCTACTTCTTCAAAATAATCAGCAATAGCCTTTTCTGTCACAAGAATGGAAGCATCATACACTGTCAATCCCATTTCCTTAACAAAACGTGCTTTTATAGCGTCAGGCAATTCTGGTAAGTCCGCTGCCAAAGCATCCACAAATGCTTGATCAAATTCTAATGGTAAAAGATCAGGATCAGGAAAATAACGATAGTCATGCGCTTCTTCCTTTGAGCGCATAGAGCGCGTTTCACCTTTAGCGGCATCAAAAAGCCGAGTCTCTTGATCTATGACGCCTCCATCTTCTAAAATTGCGATCTGACGACGCGCTTCATATTCAATTGCTTGACCAATAAAGCGAATAGAATTAACGTTTTTAATTTCACAGCGCGTTCCAAAACCTTCACCAGGACGACGAACAGATACATTGACATCTGCACGCATAGAACCTTCATCCATATTGCCATCGCAAGTGCCCAAATAACGAACAATCGTACGCAATTTTGTCATATAGGCTTTAGCTTCATCTGATGAGCGCATATCAGGCTTGGAAACAATTTCCATAAGAGCAACACCAGAACGATTAAGATCTACAAAAGACATCGTTGGATGTTGATCGTGCATCGATTTTCCAGCATCCTGTTCAAGGTGCAACCTCTCAATTCCCACTTCAATATCCTCAAATTGGCCATTTGAATCTGGACCAACAGATATAATAATCTTTCCCTCTCCTACAATGGGATAGCGAAATTGAGAAATCTGATACCCCTGCGGTAAATCTGGATAAAAATAGTTTTTGCGATCAAAAACAGATTTTAAATTAATATGCGCCTTTAATCCTAACCCCGTTCGAACCGCTTGACGAACACATTCTTGATTAAGAACAGGCAACATACCTGGCATGGCTGCATCAATAAGTGATACATGATTGTTCGGCTCTGCACCAAATTTGGTTGATGCTCCTGAAAAAAGTTTCGAATTTGATATGATTTGCGCATGAACTTCCATGCCAATGATGACTTCCCAATCACCTGTAACTCCAGAAATAAAACGCTTAGAATCAGGAGTACGCGTATCAATGATGCTCATTGCCAATCCACTACCAATATTTTAAAATTCACTCATGGCTTATCTAAAACCATTCTCTCAGTGCAATCCTAGGATATAAATCTTACAACACAAGCCCGATTTTATCGGGCTTGTGTTGTTTGCATAAATATTAAGCTTTTTTAGGAGCCTTTTTCTTAGCGGGTTTTTTCTCTGTAGACGTTTCTTTCACTGCAGACTTTTTCTTTGCCGGCTTTTCTTCAGGGACATCTAATTCGTCATATTCTTTCATCAACTCTTCAACCGTCACTTCTTTATCTGTGACTTTTATCTGTGCTAATAAATGATCAATGACCTTTTCTTCAAAAATCGGAGCACGTAGATTTTCAACAGCTTCCGGAGTCTTACGGAAAAAATCCATAATCTCTTTCTCTTGTCCTGGATATTGGCGAACCTGATCAAAAACTGCTGCTTTTAGCTCATCCTCACTAACTTTAACACCAACCTTCATTCCAATTTCAGAAAGCACCAAACCAAGACGAACACGACGCTGCGCAAGGACACGATATTCCTCACGTGCCTTTTCTTCTGTAATACCTTCATCTTCAAAACTGCGCCCAGCCTTTTTCAAATCATCATTAACCTGAGCCCATATATTGTTAAACTCAACCTCTAAAAGTTCTTCAGGAATCTCAAAATTATAATCAGCATCTAAAGCATCAAGAATTTGACGCTTAACTTTTTGACGTGTCACTGAACCATATTGGCTTTCAATCTGCCCACGAACGACCTCACGTAAGCGATCTAGAGACTCTAAACCAACTTTTTGCGCTGCTTCATCATCAATTTTTAATTCATCTGGTTTAAAGACAGCTTTGACAGTAATGTCAAACTCTGCTTCCCGTCCCGCCAAATGTGCCGCACTGTAATTATCAGGAAATTTAACAAAAATCGTTTTTACATCCCCAGCTTTCACACCAACCAATTGCTCTTCAAAACCAGGAATAAATTGTTTTGACCCAAGAATCAGTTGTGCATCACTATCTGCCCCACCTTCAAATGGAACGCCTTCAAGCTTACCTTGATAATCTATGGTAATGCGATCACCTTCTTCAGAATTCCCCTCTTTTAGAGAATAATTACGCGTAGAAGAAAGGACGCGATTGACTTGATCATCAATATCCTGTTCAGGAATAATTGCAATTTCACGGATAACCGTAATATGTTCAAAATCTTTAATGTCAATTTTTGGTAAAACTTCATACTTTAAACTAAAAGTAAAATCAGCTTTGCCATCTAGAATTTTTTCATCTTCATCTATATCAATTTTTGGCTGCATCGCTGCACGTTCATTGCGGTCCGCTAAAATAGAACGGGGTGCATCACTGAGTATCTCATTGAGAATCTCCGCCATAAAGGATTTACCATACATTTTTCGCAAATGCCCACTAGGCACTTTACCGGGACGAAAACCATTAAGCTTGATTTTTCCCTTGGTATCATCCAATCGTTCATTCAACTTTTCTTCTAAATCTTTCGCTGGAACCACGATCTTAATTTCGCGCTTCAGTCCTTCATTAAGCGTCTCGGTAACCTGCATTAAACACCTTCATTTTTCTAAGGAGAGGGATCAACCCACTCTAATAATCATTACATTCTAACACTTCGAGTGTTACATTTACCATGAAGCGGAATTTCAGACACGTAGAAATCCGTAGCACTTAAGGGATTGCTTTGGTGCGGATGGAGGGACTCGAACCCCCACGGTCTCCCGCCAGAACCTAAATCTGGTGCGTCTACCAATTTCGCCACATCCGCTCAAACTTACAAGCTAATAACCTTATACAAGCGGCGTTTCTATACCATTAATTACAGAAAAAAAGCAAACAAATATATTAAAAAAAACAAAATCTATGCTTTTCATACATAACTGCTTACGCTAAAAGTCAATTATGTTAAAGACATTTGATATCCCAATTCATATCATCGGTGGCGGTCTTGCGGGGTGTGAAGCAAGCTGGCAAATCGCTCAGTCAGGAATTTCTGTTGTTTTGCATGAAATGCGACCCGAAAAAAAATCAGATGCCCATAAAACCGATAAATTGGCAGAACTGGTTTGTTCAAATTCGTTTCGTTGCGATGATTCATTAACAAATGCCGTAGGGCTTTTACATGCTGAAATGCGATTAGCAAAATCGTTAATTATGAAAGCTGCTGATACCAACAAAGTTCCCGCAGGTAGTGCTCTTGCTGTTGACCGTGATGGATTTTCAAAAACCGTTACGACAGCACTTGAAAACCACCCTCTTATAACAATCAAACGTGAAGAAGTTCAAGAAATTCCTAAAGCTTGGAAACATGTTGTCATTGCAACAGGCCCCCTTACATCGCCTGCACTTGCTCAAAAATTACAAGCAATAACCGGTATAAAAGCTCTTTCTTTTTTTGATGCAATTGCACCTATTATCCATACCGACAGTATTGATATCAACATTTGTTGGTATCAGTCTCGCTATGATAAAATTGGTCCTGAGGGAACAGGAAAAGACTATCTTAATTGTCCCCTCAACAAAGAACAATATGAAACATTCGTTGAAACGTTAAAAAATGCTGAAAAAACAGAGTTTCGTGACTTTGAAAAAACGCCCTATTTTGATGGATGCCTCCCCATTGAAATTATGGCTGAGCGCGGACTTGAAACGTTAAGACATGGTCCTATGAAACCTATGGGCTTAACTAATGCCCATAACCCTACAGTTAAACCCTATGCTGTCGTTCAATTACGCCAAGATAATAAACTTGGAACGCTTTATAATATGGTCGGCTTTCAGACAAAATTGAAATATGGTGAACAAATTCGCATTTTTAGAATGATTCCCGGTCTTGAAAAAGCAGAGTTTGCGCGTCTTGGTGGTCTTCACCGCAATACCTACCTCAACTCGCCAATTATTCTTGATCAAACCCTTCGTTTAAAACAAAAAAAACAACTACGCTTTGCAGGGCAAATTACCGGATGTGAAGGTTATGTAGAATCAGCGGCAATAGGGCTTCTTGCTGGACGTTTTGCTGCTGCCGAATATCATCATATTTCCCCTTGCCTACCCCCACAAACTACAGCATTCGGAGCCCTTTTGAATCATATTACGGGGGGACACATCATAGATGAAAAAGCAGAAACACAGTCTTTTCAGCCAATGAATATCAATTTCGGACTTTTTCCCCCTATTGCTTCTATTAAACATTCAGGGAAACGTTTACCAAGTAAAGAAAAAAAATTAGTAAAAAAACAAGCCATAACAGCGAGAGCTCTCAATGATTGTACTCAGTGGTTAGCAAATAAAGAATCAAAGAGCTCCTGTTTATAAAAAACACACGATTCGCCTCTTTCCTACTGAATAGATCTTTATGACTCTCGTGAAAAAATCATTCTAAAGCCTTTTAAAGACTGTCTCCCCCAATCAATAAATACTACCCTACGTTTCATCATTTATTCAATTATGTAGATGCTGTAAAATAACTTTTGGCTATAAAAAACTTTACCGCTATCAATAATTTAATATGATTTAATGACTAAAAACAATATATTTCCAGCAATACATGAAAATAAAAATATCGCAAGGATCTCAAAGTTTTATGTGAAAAACAAGCATAACACATGTGTTAAAAAAACCCGCTTATAAATAAATCGGGTTTTTTTAATGTAGCTTAAATTATTTTTTATTAACTGCTTCTTTAAGGCTTTTTCCTGCAGAAAATTTGGGTACAGAACGTGCTGGAATATCGATTTCAGCACCAGTTGAAGGATTACGCCCCTTTGTTGCAGCACGATGAGAAACTTCAAAAGTGCCAAAACCTGGAAGACGAACATCCCCCCCTGAAGCCAAAGCTTCTGTTACAGAAGCCATAAAAGCATCAACAACAGCACCAGCTTGCGCTTTCGAAACACCTGCCTTTTCAGCAACGGAGCTAACGAATTCACTTTTATTCATAAAATATTTCCTTTCCCTATATTACCTGAACATGACTTAATCATGTTATTGGTCAGTTTATTGAAAAGTACAGCAAACAGAAGTCTTATTTTTATCCAAAACATTGTTTTTTTAGCAATAATCACAGTTATTCACGGAATTTTTCACTTTTTCCAACAAAAAACAGAATAATAACCTCAACAACACCTTCTACCACCTAAAAAATGCCGTTATAAATGAGATAAGTGAATCAGTGCGCAATCTGTATTCCTTCACTATCACTGCTCTCTGACCGGATTGGCACAGCCCCTGCAGAGGGCTCTTTCCATTCAATAGTGTCTGGAAAACGAACCAAAGCGTGTTTCAAAACTTCACTCACATGATTTACCGGAATAATTTCCATATTATTTTTGACATCATCAGGAATATCAACCAAATCTTTTGCATTTTCTTCAGGAATAAGTACTTTTTTTATCCCTCCTCGAAGAGCTGCTAAGAGTTTTTCTTTTAATCCACCAATGGGTAAAACGCGTCCACGTAAAGTAATTTCACCAGTCATTGCAATATCTTTATGCACAGCTACTCCTGTAAGGACCGAAACAATTGCTGTCACCATTGCAATCCCAGCCGATGGGCCATCTTTTGGTGTCGCACCCTCTGGAACATGAACATGGATATCGCGTTTTTCAAAAAGTGGAGGTTCAATACCAAAATCAACAGCACGAGAACGTACATAAGATGCTGCCGCTGAAATGGACTCTTTCATAATATCACGTAAATTTCCAGTTACAGTCATCTTCCCTTTGCCGGGCATCATAACTCCTTCAATGGTCAATAACTCTCCACCGACTTCTGTCCACGCAAGACCTGTTACAACACCAACTTGATTTTCTCCTTCAATCTGATTGTAATGATAACGTTTAACACCCAAGAAATCATGAATATTACTTTCTGTAACTTTTACAGATTTTTGATGTGTTTTGAGAATTTTTGTAACGGATTTGCGGGAAATTTTCATGAGTTCACGTTCAAGGTTACGAACGCCTGCCTCACGTGTATAAAACTGAATAATTGACCTTAGTGCTCCATCAGAAATACTGAGTTCTTTTTTAGACAAACAGTGATCTTTTAGTGCCTTTGGTAAAAGATGCTGTTTAACAATTTCCATTTTCTCACATTCAGTATAACCAGCGATACGAATAATTTCCATACGATCCATTAACGGACCTGGAATATTAAGCGTATTGGCAGTTGTGATAAACATGACATCAGAAAGATCATATTCAACTTCCAAATAGTGATCAATGAATGTACCATTTTGTTCAGGATCAAGAACTTCTAATAAAGCGGATGAAGGATCGCCACGAAAATCTTGGCCCATTTTATCAATTTCATCAAGCAAGAAAAGCGGATTAGATTTTTTTGCTTTTTTCATAGACTGGATAATTTTTCCAGGCATCGAGCCAATATATGTTCGGCGATGTCCACGAATTTCTGCTTCATCTCGGACACCTCCCAATGAGATACGAACATACTCACGTCCCGTTGCCTTTGCAATAGAGCGCGCTAATGATGTTTTCCCTACACCTGGAGGACCTAACAAACAAATAATGGGACCTTTTATCTTTGACGCGCGACTTTGTACGGCCAAATATTCAATAATTCGCTCCTTAACTTTTTCAAGACCAAAATGTTCATTATTCATGACCTTTTCAGCAAAATCTAAATTGTTTTTAATCTTAGATTTTTTACCCCAAGGCATTGCTAATAACCAATCAAGATAGTTACGTACAACTGTCGCTTCTGCAGACATCGGAGACATATTCCGTAATTTCCTCAATTCTGCTCCAGCTTTTTCCTGCGCTTCCTTGGATAGTTTTGTATTCTTGATACGCTCTTCTAATTCAGAGAGTTCATCTCGGCTATCATCACCTGCTCCTAACTCTTTTTGGATAGCCTTCATCTGCTCATTGAGATAATATTCTCGTTGGTTTTTTTCCATTTGCCTTTTAACATGCGAACGAATACGTTTTTCAACCTGCAAAACAGAAATTTCTCCTTCCATGAAGGACAAAACACGTTCAAGACGGGCCCGCACAGGTAAGAGCTCTAATATTTCCTGTTTTTCTGCAAGTTTAATCATCAAATGAGAAGCAATCGTATCGGCAAGCTTAGAAGGATTATCAAGCTGGCCAATCGCATTCACAACTTCAGGAGAGATTTTTTTATTAAGCTTTACATAGTTTTCAAAATAAGTAATCACTGACCTTGAAAGAGCTTCAATCTCAACATCACTCTCTCTAGGTTCTTCTGTAACAGTTGCAAAAGCCTGATGATAACCTTCACTTAAAGCAAATTGACTAATTTTTGCACGTGCAGTTCCTTCAACCAAAACCTTTACAGTACCATCAGGAAGCTTTAAAAGTTGAAGAATATTAGCAAATGTACCAATATGATAAATATCCTCTGATTTTGGATCGTCATCAGAAGCATTTTTTTGTGTCACCAATAGTATTTGCTTATCAACCGCCATCGTTTCTTCAAGAGCACGAATTGATTTTTCGCGGCCCACAAAAAGTGGAACAATCATATGGGGGAAGACAACAATATCACGAAGAGGTAAAACAGCATAAACCCCATCTCTTACTTCATCTATCTTTTCATCAATATATTGCATAACTCTCCTTTCTGGAGCCTATGAGCTATCTACAACAATCAGCCCACCTTTAGAAAATCTCAGCTCTTCACTGTACATGAAGTGGTAATTACTCATAGATAAATCAAGCATTATAATGATATTATTAGAAACACCCATCAAATACCATTCATTACCACCTTTTATATTGTGCATAGCACAATGTCATGCTGATACATTTTCTTTATCTTCTGCACGTTCTGAGTAAATATAAAGAGGACGCGCTTTCCCATCAACGACATCACTCGAAATAACCACTTTTTGAACGCCTTCAAGAGCCGGTAGCTCAAACATCGTCTCAAGAAGGATCTTCTCCATAATTGAACGTAAACCACGAGCACCAGTTTTACGTTCAATTGCTTTCTTTGCAATAACACGTAAAGCATCTTCATGAAATGCTAACTCGACATTCTCCATTTCAAAAAGACGCTGATATTGCTTTACTAACGCATTTTTAGGTTGTGATAAAATTTGCATGAGGGCGTTAACATCTAAATCCTCTAAGGTAGCGACTATAGGAAGGCGTCCAATAAATTCTGGTATTAAACCAAATTTTATAAGATCTTCAGGCTCTAAATCACGAAAAATTTCACCGACACAACGCTCATCAGGAGCCTTAACGGTTGCAGAAAAACCAATAGAAGTTTTTTCACCACGCCCTGAAATAATCCGTTCTAAACCTGCAAAAGCTCCCCCACAAATGAATAAGATGTTTGTGGTGTCAACCTGAAGAAACTCTTGTTGCGGATGCTTACGTCCACCTTGAGGAGGAACAGAAGCAATCGTTCCTTCCATAATTTTTAATAACGCTTGCTGAACTCCTTCCCCCGAAACATCTCTTGTAATAGAAGGATTATCTGCTTTACGAGAAATCTTATCAACCTCATCGATATAAACAATACCACGCTGTGCACGTTCAACATTATAATCTGCTGCTTGAAGGAGCTTAAGAATAATATTTTCAACATCTTCCCCCACATAACCTGCTTCAGTCAAAGTGGTCGCATCCGCCATCGTAAAAGGCACATCAATAATACGTGCTAATGTTTGTGCAAGATAAGTTTTACCACAACCCGTTGGACCAACAAGAAGAATATTTGATTTAGCCAACTCAATATCATTGCTTTTAGACTGATGCGCCAACCGTTTATAATGATTATGAACAGCAACAGAAAGAACACGCTTTGCATGCTGCTGACCAATAACATAGTCATCAAGAACTGTTATAATTTCCTTTGGCGTAGGAACACCATCACGCACCTTAACCCCAGAAGACTTATTTTCTTCCCGAATAATATCCATGCAAAGCTCTACACATTCATCACAGATAAATACAGTAGGCCCCGCAATGAGCTTACGCACCTCATGCTGACTCTTGCCGCAGAACGAGCAATAGAGAGTATTTTTTGATTCGTTCCCGCTATTGCTAATTTTGCTCATTTTTCTTTCCTTTCACCACAATATATGAACACTTTGCCTTTTCAAAGGAAGCTTTTCATCATGAAAACTAAAAGACATATAGAAAACCATGCATGTCTCAATACTTTTAGGTGTTTCTCTTATTTTGCGATATTTTTTATAAAACTCTTTGATTTAAAGTAGCTGTTTTTTCTATAAAAACTCTTAATCTTTTTCTTCTTTTTCAGTTTCTGCACGGTATTGTATAACATCATCAACTAAGCCAAACGCTTTGGCTTCTTCTGCTGTCATAAAATGATCGCGATCGAGAGTTCTCTCTATAACCTCATAATCTTGACTCGTATGTTGAACATAAATTTCATTTAAACGCCGTTTCATCTTTATAATATCTTGCGCATGTCGCTCAATATCTGAAGCTTGACCTTGAAAACCACCAGATGGTTGATGCACCATAATACGTGCGTTTGGCAATGTAAAACGATGACCTTTTGCTCCAGCCGTTAATAATAAAGACCCCATAGATGCCGCTTGCCCCATGCAAAGCGTAGAAACAGGAGGGCGAATAAACTGCATAGTATCATAAATAGCCATACCAGATGTTACGACACCACCTGGAGAATTAATATAAAGACTAATTTCTTTTTTAGGATTTTCCGCTTCCAAAAAAAGCAATTGTGCACAAACAAGCATTGCCATACCATCTTCAACAGGTCCATTAATAAAAATAATCCGTTCCTTTAAAAGACGGGAAAAAATATCATAGGCCCGTTCACCACGATTTGTTTGTTCAATAACCATAGGAACAAGGCTTAATGCTGTTTTCATTGGATCACTCATATTTTTACTTTCCGTTCATATAACAACCGCTCTTTACACATTCAATGTTTTTGTCCATATGTTAACATTACTCTCTTGTGCAAGCTACAATCAAGAGATTGTATAAGATAGATTAAAATCTCAATAGTTAAAATAGCAATAATAACTCTACCTAAACAAATGATGAACATCCGGAATGCGAGATACCGCCCAATGGTAAAAACTTCCTTCCTGAGGTCTTTTCGTAGTCTTTGTCTTTCTGTGAATATGAAAACCTATCAAGCGTGAATCTGTAAGCGGCTTTACGCCAAAAGCTGGTTCAAAAATACGTTCAGTTTTTCGCCCAGTCCAATAATAAAAAGTTTCCTTTTCCTTTGCTTCATGAAAAAAACCATATCGTTTTGCTAATCGTGAAATACCATCATTGCCAAATATTGTAACGCCAAGATTTCCCGGTAAAATCGGCATTTTTTTCCTCTTTAACCAGAACGGTCTCCAAACACGACGCTTAAACCCAAGCCAATGAGGAATAATTTCTGCACCTGCCCAATAATCCTCAAATATTTTTATAATAGGGTTATTGGGCGGAAAATAAAGTGCAGAAACGCCTACTCTTGTATTATTTTCTCTTGCCAACCAAACCTTATCCGCATCTGGATGAAATTGTTTAACAAGGTAAACATCTGTATCTAACCAAACACCTTGTTGATATTTCATCAGCATAACACGAAAAAAATCCGAGAACTGAACAATTGTACACCCTAGTTTATCATCAGAAAAATCGGGATCAAGGCGATAAATTGCTGAGCGTGGTAAAATTGATTCGGCTTCATACAGCTCAACACCAGCAGGGAGATTATCTATTTTTTTATCATAACTAAAAAGCTTAACGCGCTGTCCAGTTTTAACCATTGAAGACAAACAAAGCCTATCTACCAATCTTAATTGTCCACTATACCAAAAAGTACAAATATCCATAGATAATACATCAAAAATATTCTAAACTTACGCGAAAGAGTTGTTCAACATCACGAACCCTATCAGCAAGAGCAAAAATCACTATTCTATCACCAGACAAAATACGCGTATCTGCCGAAAGCTGTATTATTGTCTTATTGCGATAAATTGCACCAATTCTCAAACCATCTGATAAATTGAGCTCTGATAATGACTTACCAACCAATGAAGATGTTTGCATCACTTCAGCTTCAATAATTTCTGCTCGGCCATTAAAAACTGAATGAACAGAACGAATACGCCCACGGCGCATTTGTTGCAAAATTCTCGATATTGTAACACTATGGGGATTAAGATATGCATCCACACCAACAGCACGACTAAATTCTTGATAGGCAACATTATTAATCAATACCATATTGGCTTTGCAGCCCAATCTTTTAGCAATAATAGCGCTTAAGAGATTAACCTGATCTTGATTGGTCAATGTAATCATTAAATCGGACTGATCAATTCCCGCATCTTGAAGAATCACTGGATCTAACACGTTACCGTATAAAACTGTTGTTTTTTCAAGCTGATCAGCAATTGTGAGGGCTCTTTCTCTATGCGCTTCTATAATCTTCAATTTTAATTTATGAAAACGCTTTTCAATAGCCTGTGCAACATAAAGGCCAATGTGACCACCCCCTGCAATAATCATGCGGTGGGCATCTTGTTCTTTATGACCAAAAAGCCCAACAGCACGACGCATCTGTTCACGAGAAACAACAAGATAGGTTATATCACCAACGCGTAATTGCGTTTCTGAATGTGCAACCAATAATTCCGCGCCACGTTTAATAGCAGTAACCGTCGTATGAAGATCGGGAAAAAGCTCTGTTAATTGACGCAAAGGTGTATTAATAACGGGACAATCTTCCATGCATTCCAAAGCTAGTGCCACAATATCATCATTACAAAAATAAAGAACATCTATTGCACCAGGTAAAGCAATACGGCGCAAAACCATTTCCCCAACTTCAACTTCTGGCGAAATAACCACATCAATGGGAATATTCTCTCTGGAAAAAAGCGTCTTATAACGTGGTTCTAAATAAGATTGTGAGCGAATACGAGCAATTTTTGTGGGCACATTAAATAATGAATGTGCTACTTGGCAAGCTACCATATTAACTTCATCAAACAAAGTGACAGCAATCAACATATCAGCTTTGTCTGCATCTGCAGCCAAAAGAACTTCAGGCCGTGAACCGTGACCAACAAAACCTCTCACATCCAATGTATCGCGAATCTTTTCAATTAATCTCGTTTCAATATCAATAACAGTAACATCGTGATTTTCAGCAGCAAGACGCTCTGCTATCCCATAACCAACCTGTCCTGCTCCACAAATAATAATACGCATCGCTTTAAGAAACTCCAAGCGCTTTAAGTTTACGGTGCAAAGCTGAACGCTCCATGCCTATAAATTCAGCAGTACGTGATATATTTCCACCCAAACGCCCAATCTGCGCCACTAAATATCTCTTTTCAAATAATTCTCGAGCTTCACGTAACGGCAAATCCATTATACTTTCATCTGAATCCATTTGAAGACGTGGCAAAGAATCACTTACTTCACTGGGAAGAAAGTCCGCTGTTATAGGACCATCACCATCCCGCACAAGAATAAGAAGACGCTCAATATTATTACGTAATTGCCGCACATTACCCGGCCAAGCGTGCGTTTGCAAAATAGCAATCACATCATCACTGATTGCACGCGGTTTAATCCCAACCTGCTGTGATATTGTTTTTACAAAATGATGTACAAGTTCTGGAATATCTTCACGACGCGCTGAAAGGGGCGGAACAACAATAGGAACAACGGAAAGACGGTGAAAAAGATCCTCCCTAAAGCGCCCATCAGAAATGAGGTTTTCAAGATTTTGCGCTGTCGAAGAAATGATACGGACATCCACCTTAACACGTTTTGTGCCGCCAATTCTCTCAAATGTTTGCCCCGTTAAAACCCGAAGAATCTTCCCTTGAGTCTCACGCGGCATGTCAGCAATTTCATCAAGATATAAGATACCGCCATGAGCTTCCTCTAAGGCACCAATTTTACGCTCTCTTCCCTCCATTTCGCTGCCAAACAGCTCTATTTCCATTCTTTCCGGAGTAATCGTTGCAGCATTTATTGTAACAAATGGCCCATTCGAACGCGTTGAGAGCGCATGAATAGCTCGTGCAACAGTCTCTTTTCCTGCCCCTGAAGGACCTGTTATCATGATGCGACTATTGGTTGGTGCTACTTTTTCTATGATTTGACGCAAATTTTTTATAACTGTCGATTTTCCGAGCAACTCTAATGTCTCGTTCGAACGCTTTCGCAATTCTAAAAGCTCACGTTTTAAATTTGAATTTTCAAGTGTTCTCTCTGCAACCAATACAAGTCTATCAGCTTTAAAAGGTTTTTCAATGAAATCATATGCCCCTCGCTTTATAGCGGAAACAGCCGTCTCAATATTACCATGACCAGAGATCATAACAACCGGAAGAGCCGGATATTGTGTTTTAATTTCATCAAGCAGTGCTAAACCATCGAGACGACTACCCTGTAGCCAAATATCCAAAAAAATGAGCTTTGGAATACGCTCACTAATTTGAGCCAATGCTTCATCAGAGTTACAAGCAACACGCGTTTCATAACCTTCATCATCTAAAATACCAGCAACAAGCTCACGAATATCTGCTTCATCATCAACAATCAAGATATCTGATACCATACTATTCCCCTATCTTATGATTTATGGCTTGTATAATATTACCCTGCTTACCCCCATCCGCTGGAAATATCAAACGGATCATCGCACCACGACCTTCATAAAAACTCTCCGGTGCATCATGAAGCTCCATGAAACCACCGTGATCTTCAATAACTTTGCGCACAATAGCTAACCCCAGCCCTGTTCCTTTTTCCCGCGTTGTTATATAGGGTTCTAATAACTTTTGTCTTTGCTCTTTAGGAAGTCCTTTCCCGTTATCAACAACATCCACAACCACCCATTCTCCCTGACGATAAGAACGGATAAGAATATGACCGTGAATATTTTCCTCTCGCATAACTGAATCTATGGATTCGCTCGCGTTTTTGATAACATTGCAAAAAGCCTGTACAATGAGACGGTTATCAAATGCACCCATAAGTGGTAGAGTTCCTAAATCTTGCTCAAAATGAATATCATGTCGCGTCACCTCTATCAAGAAACATGCTTCGCGCAACAATTCTCGTATATCTAAAATATGCATTTTGGGTTTGGGCATACGTGCAAAAGAGGAAAACTCATCAACCATACGCCCAATATCTCCAACCTGCCGAATAATTGTGTCAATACACCGCTCAAAGACCTCTCTATCTTGTGTAATAGCTTTGTTATAACGTTTACGAATGCGTTCAGCGGATAACTGAATAGGTGTAAGAGGATTTTTAATTTCGTGTGCAATACGCCGCGCAATATCCGCCCACGCCGCTGTACGTTGCGCTGCAACAAGATCTGTAATATCATCAATTGTTAGAACCCAAGATTGCCCTTGTCCATCATCCTCCTCCATCGTAACTTGGACATTACAGACACGCTCTTTTCCTGCAACGTTTAAAGTGACCTGCTCACGATGGTTTTTACGATCCAATGAACGCACAAACTGAAAAACCTGCCAAATTTCAGCGCTTAAAGATAAAAGACTTTTTCCAACAACGCGCTCTGAGCGAATATCAAACATCGCTTCAATAGACCGATTGATAATGGTGATATCACCATTATCATCTATACCTGCTACTCCCGCTGTTACACCCGATAACACAGCTTCAGAAAAACGCCGTCTTTCATCAATTTGATCACGCACTGCAATCAATTCATTACGCCGACTTTTCAATTCACTGACCATGTAATTAAAAGTTTTGGATAATTGCCCAATATCTCCATCTTTTGCTCGTACTGGCACGAAAATTTCCATATTTCCAGAAGCAACATCATCGGCAGCACTAATGAGAAGACGAATAGGACGTACTAAGCGATCAGCAACAGCAATAGCAGCCCAAATGGCTGATAAGAATAAACTAAAAAAAAGACACAAATAAAGCATACCAAATGCAATCTGTGTCAGCAGGCGATTCTCATTTAAATCACGATAACGATCTGTATTAACTTCCGTCAAACGCAAAGCAGATAAAACACCTTTATCAACGTCACGCACCAAATATAAAAATGTGTTTGGAATATTGGTAAATTTTAAAATAATACCAAAATAATCATGAACGCCTGGTTGAAAAGAAAAAGGTCTCGCACTGGTTGCACGTTCAATAAGATGAGAAGGAGGAATTGGCAGTTTATCTTCATCACCAAGAGCACTCGATACAAAAATAGCTCCACTAGAACTTAACAAAAATGCACCACGCAAATTGCGTCCTAGAGCATGACGCGTCAATTGCATCCTATATTCAGCTGGATTACGTTCTAAGAGTTTTTTGTTATCAAGTGCAAATGCCATCGCGTAGGATAAATTTTTTAAATTTTGGAGCATTTCATCTGCATAAGCATTTGCTAAATCAATAGAAGAGCCCACAATTTGCCGCGTTGTTGTATCAAACCATCGATCAAGTCCCAAATTTAGTGCTGGACCCGATACAAGAGCTACAGCAACAGCTGGCATTGTCGCAACAAGTGCAAACAATGAAATAAGGCGCACATGAAGACGCGATCCTGCACGCCTTGAACGCCAAGCACGAATGATCGGTATCATCTCATAAAAAACGATGACAATAAGCCCTAAAACCCAAAAACTATTAATTCCTATAAGAATAAGGGTTACTGTTCTACTGGGAACAACAGGAGTTAATCCAATAAGAATAATAAATGAAACAGAAGCCGTAAGTAAAGCCAATACAATAATTGTAATCCCTAAAAAAATATATACCTTACTTAAACGATACAACTCATCGTTATAAGTATTTTTATCTATGTCTTGAAGATTCGTCACAGATGTTATATTCGTCATGAGCTTACATACCCTTATCCCATTATTCTCATATAACCTTTTGTAGCAAAAATTGACAATACTAATACTACATTTAAAATAGGCAAATATAGTCAACGAGAAAAAACTTCTACATTTTGCAAAATATCTTTAAAATAGACTGTGTTCGACGATACTTTACGAAGGAAATGAGATGCGATTAACAAAACAAACAAATTATGCTCTTCGAATGCTCATGTATTGTGCAGATAATCAGGGAACTCTCAGTCGTGTTCCAGAAATTGCTAAAGCATATGCCGTTTCAGAGCTTTTTTTATTTAAAATCCTTCAGCTGCTTGTTCAAGCAGGTTTTATACAAACAGTGCGTGGACGCAATGGTGGAGTTAGATTGGCTAAACCCGCAGCAGAGATTTCAGTCGCTGATGTTGTGAAAGTAACAGAAGACAACTTTTCCCTCGCAGAATGTTTCGATACTGCAGAACCAACTTGCCCCTTGTTTGATTTTTGTGGTTTAAATACCGCACTTCAAAAAGCATTAAATGCTTTTTTTGAGGTGTTATCCGTGATATCCCTTGCTGATCTACAACAACCATCCTTTCAAAATCATTTTAAAATTAATGACAAAAAAGCAAACTAAGATTATAATACAAGGAGATTAAGTATTTCTATTGCAGCAATAATATTAGCCGCTGGACGGGGTGAAAGAGCAGGATCTCCCCATAAAATTCCAAAACAATATCGGCTTCTAGGACAAAAGCCAATTATTTATCATACCGTGCATTGTTTTTTGCAGCATCCAGCTATCACAACAATTATTCTTGTTATTCATCCAGAAGATCGTCAAATCTGTGAACAAGCTATTGACGATTTTAAAGAGCGCCTTATTATCGTTGAAGGAGGCAATACACGTCAAATCTCTACCTTATATGGACTTCAGGCACTCAAAAAATTTGCCCCCCAATATGTGCATATTCATGATGGTGCACGCCCTTTTATCGAAAACAAGCTTCTTAATAACATTCACAACACTATCACGCCTCAAGAAGGTGTTCTTCCTGTTCTGCCCATCTCTGATACCCTTAAACGTATAAATAATCAGCATGTTTTAGAAACAATTCCCCGTACCCATCTTTATAGTGCACAAACTCCACAGTGTTTTCCCTTTGAACATATCTTAGCGGCCCATAAACAAGCAAAACAAGCTTGCAAACAAGAATTCACTGACGATTCTGCAATTGCCGAATGGTTTGGAATTCCTATGCGTACCATTCCTGGGGATCCTAACAACATAAAAATTACATGGCATGAAGATTTTAATACTGCACATTTATATCTCCAAAAGAAAATGCAAATATTTCCTGATATTCGTACCGGCAATGGTTATGATGTTCACTCTTTTGAGGATGGTGATTTTCTTATATTATGTGGTATAAAAATCCCTTTTCATAAAAAATTAAATGGACACTCCGATGCGGATGTTGCTCTTCATGCATTAACAGATGCCCTTCTTGCAACTCAAGGTGCTGGAGATATCGGTACACATTTTCCTCCCTCTGATCCTCAATGGAAAAATGTATCATCAGAAATTTTTCTCCGTCATGCTCTTGATATTATAAAACAAGCAGGTGGTCGTATCGCCAATGTTGATATCACAATTATCGCTGAAAATCCTAAAATTAGTCCATATCGTCATGCCATGACAGAAAATCTTATAACAATACTTGCAATAACACCTGATCGAATCTCTATCAAAGCAACAACAAATGAAAGGCTTGGATTTATTGGTCGTGGTGAGGGAATTGCTGCTCTTGCAACAGTGAGCGTCCTTTATTCAGGAGAAATTCCCCAATGACATATCTTTGTGAAAAACACGCACATGAAGTCCTTAATACCTTTCGCCAAAAAGGTTTGCTGTTAACAACTGTAGAGTCTTGTACAGGGGGACTCATTGCTGCATGCCTCACAAATATTGCTGGATCGTCAGATGTTCTCGATTGTGGATTTGTTGTTTATTCAAATGAATCTAAAATACGCCTTGTTGGCGTTTGTGCTGAACTTATAAGAACCTATGGTGCCGTTTCAAAAGAAGTTGCTCTTGCAATGGCTGAGGGTGGATTAAAACATTCACAAGCTGACATTGCAGTTTCTGTAACAGGAATTGCTGGTCCAGGAGGTGCAAGTCTTGATAAACCTGTAGGACTTGTGCATTGCGCAGTTGCTTACAAAAACCACTCTCCCCTGCACAAAGAAATGCACTTTGCTCATCTTAATCGCAATGCTATCCGCCACGCAACTGTTGAAAATGCTTTTAAAATGATTCTGGAATTGCTTCACTGAATTCCCCATACTAATTTCAAAATTCTTTATTCCCCATCGTGTCTATAATCGTCAACATCTTGAAAAAATTTTATTGTATCACAACTTGAAAATGAAAGATCTGAATAGCGTAAAGTTATCTCACTTCAGTCCTGTGTAGGTTGAATTAATCAAATTTATTCACTTGCACGCCACAAGAGAAAAAACTGTATAAATAAAATGATTAAAGAAAGAGACACTTGTACTTCTCTCAAGTGCTAAGAGCTGGCACAACATCTTGAGAGATAGCAAATAAATGATACAGGAGGAATTCTTCATAAGTGTACAGATGTAGATTTTATATACTTTTACGAGAATCTATACTATTTATTATGAGCACTATTATGAAATGGGTATGACGCAAGCAGGTTCTATTTGGGCGTTTTGTTTAATGAGTGTGCATCCATTAAAAAAGAGAGAAACAAAAGCATGAAGCTGTGCATCATCTTCATCATTTAAAATGATATTCCTTCAATATACTTTTGAAAGCTGAATTAAAAACAAATAGTAAAGATGGAAACCGGTTTTCACCTTCACGCTGTTTAAGCAATAGGTATTGTTAAAAAATAACAGAATAGACTATGTTACCGTAGAGCCATAAATCTGATGCGCACGCTTCTCAAAAGCCTCGGTAAATTTACGAAACGCAATATCAAACATTGAGCCCATCACTAATCCAAGCGTTTTACTTTTAAACTCATAATCAATAAAAAACTCTACATTACATGCATTGGTATTTTCAATATCATGAAAGGCCCAACGATTTTCAAGATATTTGAATGGACCATCAATATATTTAACTTCTATAAGACTTTTTTCCGGCTGAAGAAATACTTGAGTCGTAAAAGTTTCACGAATAATCTTATAGCCAACGGTCATATCCGCAAGAAGCAATATTTTTTTTCCATATTCTTTTCGAGAACGTATTATTAAAGACTCACACATTGGTAAAAATTCAGGATAACGCTCAATATCTGAAACCAGATCAAACATTTCACTGGCACTATGGGTGATCTGCCGATGTATTGTAAAAATCGGCATAATTATCTCTGTAAGGAAAATTTTTCATCACGCGCTTTTTGCAAAATGGCAAAATCATCTCCAGCATGATGAGATGAACGCGTTAGAGGATTGGAGGCCATATGTAAAAATCCTTTTACTTTACCAATCTTGGCAAAAGACTCAAATTCTTCAGGAGGCACAAAACGAACAACTGGATGATGTTTTCGTGTAGGCTGCAAATATTGTCCAATTGTCATAAAGTCAACATCAGCAGCGCGCAAATCATCCATCAATTGCAAAACTTCATTTCGCTCCTCCCCGAGGCCAACCATAATTCCCGATTTTGTAAAAATTGTTGGATCAAGTTCTTTAACACGTTGTAACAAACGAATTGAATGAAAATAACGTGCCCCTGGACGGACCTTCAAATATTTAGAAGGAACTGTTTCTAAGTTATGATTAAAAACATCAGGCTTAGCAGCAACAACAACTTCTAAAGCGCCATCCTTATGACGAAAATCAGGTGTAAGAACTTCAATTGTTGTTTTAGGAGTTTTTTGACGAATCGCATAAATAACTTTTGCAAAATGCTCAGCACCACCATCAGCAAGATCATCACGATCAACAGATGTAATGACAACATGTTTTAATTCCATCCTTGCAACAGCATCAGCGACACGTTCTGGCTCATTATCATCAACGGCAAGTGGAATACCTGTTGCAACGTTACAAAAAGCACAAGCACGCGTACATATTTCACCTAAAATCATAAAGCTAGCATGCCTCTGGCTCCAACATTCGCCAATATTAGGACAACCAGCTTCTTCACATACAGTCACTAGCTTATGCGTACGTACAATACCATGTGTTTCCTTATAAATTGGTGATGTTGGCGCTTTTACACGAATCCAATCTGGCTTTTTTTGAACGCTTGTATCAGGACGATGTGCCTTTTCAGGATGACGCAATCGTCTATTTGCAACTCTATCAACAACCGTAACCATTTAAGCCTTTGCCTTATAAATACGAAGTAACAATCAAAAATATAAAACTTTTCATACAATCCAGTCATCAAGCGTTTAAAACTTGACCATAAGCATCTAATACACTTTCTTTCATCATTTCCGATAAGGTCGGATGTGGAAAGACAGTATGCATTAATTCTTCTTCTGTTGTTTCAAGATTCATAGCAATAACAAAACCCTGTATCAATTCTGTTACCTCAGCCCCTACCATATGGGCCCCGAGAAGCTGTCCTGTTTTTTTATCAAAAATCGTTTTTACTAACCCCTGATCTTCACCCAAAGCAATCGCCTTACCATTCGCAGCAAAAGAATAACGACCAATACGTATATCATAACCTGCTTCTTTTGCTGCCGCTTCTGAAAGCCCTACAGAGGCAACCTGTGGTGTACAATATGTACACCCTGGAATTTTTCTTTTATCAAGTGGATGAGCTCTTTTCAAACCTGCAAGATGCTCAATACATATCACACCTTCTTCTTCTGCTTTATGGGCCAACATAGGAGGGCCTGCTACATCACCAATAGCATAAATACCTTCCACCCCCGTCCAACTCCATTCATCAGTTACAATGCAGCCGCGATCGGTTTTTATTCCCAAAGCTTCTAAACCAAGATTCTCAATATTACCTTGCACCCCAACAGCGGAAATCAACCGGTCAACAGTCATTGACTCTATTTTACCTTGAACATCAATATGTACACTTACAGAATCGGAAGATTTTTCAACCTTTGTTACTTTTGCTTGACGAAGAATACGTAAACCTTTTTTCTCTAACTGTTTACGAGCAAACGTTGAAATTTCAATATCTTCAGCAGGCATGATATGGGGCATCATTTCAACAACAGTTACTGTCGCCCCCATATCATGATAAAAAGAAGCAAATTCAATGCCAATAGCCCCAGACCCTATAACCAAAAGCGATTTTGGCATTGCTGGCGGTATCATAGCTTCAAAATAAGTCCAAATGAGTTTTCCATCTGGCTCAATACCAGGAAGGACACGAGGACGTGCGCCCGTTGCAATAATGATATGCTTTGCTTGATAAGTTCCCTCCCCTAACGTCCCTTTAGGGACTGGATTTTGCGGTTGCATAATCGGTTTGGAGGATGAAGAAACCATAATTTCCGCAGGAAGGCTTCCCTTTGCTTCTTTAGTAAGCTTTGCTTCACCCCAGATAATATCAATTTTGTTTTTTTTCATTAAAAAACCAACACCAGCATTTAAACGTGCTGAAACACCCCGTGAACGTGCCACAACATCTTTGATGTTTGCCTCAATTGAACCATTAATTTTTAATCCATAATTTGTCGCATGTTCAGCAAAATGTTTCATTTCCGCTGAACGTAGAAGGGTCTTTGTTGGAATACATCCCCAATTTAAACAGATCCCTCCCAAATGTTCACGTTCAACAATCGCAGTCTTAAAGCCACATTGTGCTGCACGAATTGCGGTTACATATCCGCCTGGACCTGATCCAATCACAATTACATCATAAAGATTTGCCACAGTAATTCCTCCATGGATATATAAAAAACGGATATGCATTTTTTGAACTTAAGACTGTAAAACAACATGAGAGAATTATCTTATGTCTTTGCTTTAAGCTTCACGTAAATGCTTTACCCAAACCAGAAATAGCAATAACATTGCTCTTTAAACTCTTTAAATTTGTTTCTATTCTCCTAACACGCTTTCTCACAATTTACGTGAAGAACTGTTAAACAGTTCAAACCAACATTGCTAATGGATTTTCAATCATCTTCTTAAAAGTCCGCGCGAGCTCTGCTGCTAAAGCACCATCGACAGCACGATGATCCGCAGAAAGCGTAACTGACATAACTGTCGCAACAACTAATGCACCATTTTTAACAACGGCGCGTTGCTCCCCTGCACCAATCGCAAAAATCGTCGCATGCGGTGGATTAAGAATAGCCGAAAAACTTTTTATACCATACATCCCCATATTTGATACAGCTGTTGTTCCACCCTGATATTCTTCCATTTTTAACTTGCCCTCGCGCGCACGCTTTGCAAAATCCTTCATCTCTTTGGAAATAAGTGATAACGGCTTTTTCTCTGCATGGCGAATAATTGGTGTAATTAATCCATTGGGAATAGAAACAGCAACCCCAACATCACAATGTTTATGATGAAGCATCCCGCCTTCAAGCCAAGAAACATTCGCATCAGGAACCGCTTTCAAAGAAAGTGCGACAGCTTTGATCACCATATCATTAACAGAAAGCTTATAAGTAGGCTGAGTTTCTTCCTGCCCCTTAACCATTGGAGCAGCAGCATTTAGTTGTGTACGCAGTGCTAATAGCGCATCAAGTTCACAATCTACCGTTACATAGAAATGTGGGACTCTCTGTTTTGATTCCACCAAACGTGTCGCGATTGTTTTACGCATATTATTATGGGGAGCGAAGCTATATTCATCCTCTTTGAAGAGTTTCAATATCTGTTTGTCCGAAGCACCTGTAGCTATTAGCTCCCCTATCGATGATGAATAAGACACTTTAGACATATCGCTGCTCACAGCTTTTTCTACATCGCGCTTAATAATACGCCCATGCGGACCACTTCCAGAAATAAGGGATAAATCAAGACCTGCCTGAGATGCTAATCGCCGCGCTAAGGGAGAGGCAAAAAGACGAGCTTCCTTTTTATCTTGCTGTATTAATTGCCCAGTTGATGATTCGTGAGACATTTTTATTCCCTTTGAGTCCGTCTGTTTCAGAGAATCTGTCTGTTTGATGCCCTCTGGTTTTTGTCTTGTAGAAGAAGAGATTTCTTCTGCAACTTTTGCAGCTTCAGCTAAATCTTCACCTTCTTCTGCTAAAACAACAATTAAAGCATTTACTTTAACGCCTTGTGTTCCAGCAGGAACAACAATTTTAGCAACCCTACCTTCATCAACGGCTTCGACTTCCATTGTCGCTTTATCCGTCTCAATTTCAGCAATAACATCACCAGAGGAAACCTTATCTCCCTCCTTAATATTCCATTTTGTTAAATTTCCCTCTTCCATCGTAGGGGAAAGCGCTGGCATTGTAATTTTAATGGGCATTATGCTTTCCTCCGTTATGCTCTGTATGTCACAGCCTTAACGGCCTCAATAATTTCAGCAGTATTAGGCAAAGCCAACTTCTCAAGATTAGCGGCATAAGGCATCGGAACATCTTTACCAGAAATCGTAGCAATTGGTGCATCAAGATAGTCAAAAGCCTGCTGCATAACACGCGTTGCTATTTCAGTTCCCACAGATGACTGAGGAAATCCCTCTTCAATTGTTACCAAACGACCTGTTTTTTTAACTGACGAAAGAATTGTTGGAAGATCCATCGGGCGAATGGTTCGTAAATCAATCAATTCAACATCAATACCAAGTTTTTCAATTTCTGGTAACGCTTGAACAGCATAATGCATCCCAATTCCACATGCAACAATCGTCACATCTTGTCCAGACTTATGAATACGTGCCTTACCAATAGGCAAAAGAAAATCATCCAGTTGAGGAACATCAAATTGATGCCCATACAAAATCTCATTTTCAAGGAAAATAACAGGATTATCATCACGAATAGCAGATTTCAGCAAACCTTTTGCATCTGCAGCACTATAAGGCATGACAACTTTCAAACCTGGTACATGACTATACCATGCAGCATAACATTGAGAATGTTGAGCACCAACACGGGCAGCCGCGCCATTGGGACCTCGGAAAACCATAGGAGCGGTCATTTGTCCACCAGACATATAACGTGTTTTGGCTGCTGAGTTAATAATTTGGTCCATCGCCTGCATCGCAAAATTAAAGGTCATAAACTCGACAATAGGACGTAACCCACCAAAAGCAGCCCCGACAGCCAGCCCAGCAAAGCCGTGTTCTGTAATTGGGGTATCAATAACTCGGCGTTCTCCGAATTCTTCCAACAAACCTTGACTAACCTTATAGGCACCTTGATATTGCGCGACTTCTTCCCCCATAAGAAAAACTGTTTCATCACGCCGCATTTCTTCAGCCAAAGCCTGATTAAGCGCTTCACGAACTGTCATTGTAACCATTTGTGTTCCCGCTGGAATATCAAAATTAAGAGATGTATCAAAAGTAGGAGCAGCCTGCGGAACTGACAAAGGCAGAGAAAGAGCAGATTCCTTAGTTTTTTGTGCTGTATCAGTAGGTTGCGAAATATCCTCAGCACGCTCACCTTCTTCTAACAAAATTGCAATAACAGTGTTAACCCTTACGCCTTCTGAACCTTCAGGCACAAAAATTTTACCAAGAGTACCTTCATCAACGGCCTCTACTTCCATTGTAGCCTTATCCGTTTCAATTTCAGCAATAACATCGCCAGAGCTAACCTTATCACCTTCTTTCTTGAGCCATTTAGACAGTTTACCTTCTTCCATAGTTGGTGAAAGCGTCGGCATCAAAATATCAATAGACATACTTGCTTCCCTCGCATCAAACTAAAATATCAGTATAGAGCTCAGAAGCATCTGGCTCTTGATCACTTTGTGCAAAATCTACCGCATCAGCAACAATTGCACGGACCTCTTTCTCAATAGATTTTAAATCGTCTTCGCTCGCCCAATTTTTTTTAAGAATCCGACTTTTTACTTGATCAATCGGATCGTGCTCCTCTTTTATTTTTTGGACTTCTTCCTTTGAACGATATTTTGCTGGATCAGACATGGAATGACCACGATAGCGATAGGTCTGCATATCAAGAATGATCGGTCCTTTACCTGAGCGTGCCCAAGAAATTGCTTCATCAGCAGCTCCTTTTACTGATCGAACATCCATACCGTCAACAACAATACCTGGAATTTCAAAAGAAAGACCACGTCGTGAAAAATCAGTTTCTGCAGATGCACGTGAAACTGACGTTCCCATAGCATACTGATTGTTTTCAATAATATAAACAACGGGAAGCTTCCAAAGTGAAGCCATATTAAAACTCTCGTAAACCTGCCCCTGATTTGCAGCACCATCACCAAAATAAACTAATGTCACATTATCTTTACCAAGGTACTGATTCGAAAATGCCAAACCTGAACCAATGGGAACCTGCGCACCAACAATACCATGTCCCCCATAAAAGTTCTTTTCTTTAGAGAACATATGCATCGAGCCACCTTTCCCTTTGGAAAAGCCACCTTGACGTCCCGTTAATTCTGCCATAACACCACGCGGACTCATCCCAACCGCTAACATATGACCATGATCACGGTAAGACGTAATAACCTGATCACCTTCTTTTGCCGCTTTCAATGTTCCTATAACAACGGCTTCCTGACCAATATAAAGGTGACAAAATCCCCCAATAAGCCCCATACCATAAAGTTGTCCTGCTTTTTCTTCAAAACGGCGAATTAAAAGCATTTCACGATAAGCATCAAGTTCTTCTTCTTTTGTAAAATCTGCTATTGGTGCTTTCTTTGTGGTGCTTGATAATGCAGTGCGCGCCACCGACGCAGAATTTTTTTTAAGTCGTTCTGCCATATTAAACTCCCTTTTATGATTATTTAGGAATAACCTTTACGAACAAAAGTTACAAGCCTTATCAATCCGGCTTAAACAATATCATTGCTGATTGTTGTTTAAATTAAGTGATTTTTCATTTACCTTTAGTATCAATTTCAAGGTATTAAGATTGTCAGTTCATTTGGCTTAGAAAAGTTCAAATTCTTTCGGACATACTCATCCAACATATCTTTTTCTATATGCCCGTTGCGTAAAAGAGAAATACGCTTTTCCATGAATATCCGCTCAGCTTCTATTTTATGAAGCTCCTTTTCTAATTCGCTAATATGCTGATTAACTTCACTGCGTGAATACAATCCATACTCACCATGATAAATGTGATAACTGAAATAGCTTAAGACTCCCACCGTCATAAGAGGTAGTACAAAGCGTACTTTGATTGATCGACGTTTCTGCTTTGTCCACATAAAATAGCACAGTCTTTACAGCAAAATTTCTTGATATTTTGCCCAACTATGCATGATTTTGATTAATACCTCATTACCAAATCTACACCAAAATAATTTGTTATTTCAATTTATCCCCCCCTTAATACGATCAAAGTAAGTTGAATGCCTCACTTTTTATATTATAAATATTGGATATCCTCTAATTTGTAGATTTTTTCCCAAAATTTCCTGTTAAAATAAAGATAAAATCAATCAATGCCCAAGGTATGGTTATAAAAAAGCCGAGTCCAAAAAATATCAACCCTATAAAAAATAACATTGCTATTAAACTTATAAAAAGCATTACGATACCCGTTCCAACTTTACCAACCATAAAACGATGAATTCCAAATGCACCTAAACATAAGCAAACAATTGCTAGCAGCACTTTCGATTTTTGTGACCGACCTTTAGTCAAGATAGGAAAAACAGATTTAATGGCATCTCCTTCACAGACAAAATCAACCATATCACCAACCTTCGGCGGCTTTTTTCCTGACCAATTCCTATTCGTAAATTGATAGCGCTTACCATCAGCACCTGAAACGAAATAATTTCCTTGATCCTGACCAATAATCTTACCTTTCATCTTCACCACCTCTAAAATTGTTATTCATAAGAAAGTTTTTCTTCTAATATGATAATATGTTAAATAAATCTCACTGCATGAATACGATCTGTACTCACCGTGATATATGACAATTTAAAAAGCTAAAAATCCCCCAACAACTCAAAATTCCCGCAATTATTAAGTGACAATATAAAGCACGCTGTTCGATTTGCACTTTTATTTTTTTATAAGAAATATTATCTTAATTTTCAATATTTTTATTAAAATATTTATTGATATTATACTTTTATATGATTGCTACCACTTTGTAATTTTATTGCCATTTGCATCCCTAAAATGCCCAGATAAAATAACGATAAAATCAATCAATGCCCAAGGTACAGTTATAAGCCCCCCTAATCCCAGAGACATTATAGTTATAAGAAACATAGCAAGAGCCGTTCCCAGTTTATTTGCCATAAAGCGGTGAATCCCAAAAGCCCCGAAAAAAAAGCTTAAGATTGCCAAAGCCAATCTTGATTGTTCTAATATTTTTCGATGAAAAATAGGGATAACAGACTTAATGCTATCTCCTTCACATACAAAATCAATCGCATCATCTATATTAGGCGCTTTTTTCCCTAACCAATCCTCACGCAAAAATTGGTAACGCTTGCCATCATCTCCCGAAACGAGATAAGCCTCTCGATCACGACCAATAATCTTACCTTTCATCCTTGCCCACCTATAAAGCTGCTCCTTATGTGTTATTCATAAAGAGATTATTTCTAAATTCAATAATATGCGAATTAACCTCACGGTATAAATAAAACGCATAAAAACTATGATGAACGTGTAATTGAAATAAGTTTGAAGCCCCCCAATAATCCAATGTTTCCCGCTGCTATAAGCTGCAACCTAAAGTACGCCGTAATTGATTTGCGCCTTTGTATTACCCGTATAAAATAGCACTGTCCTTTTCAATATTTTTATTCAACTGTGCACAGTTTTTTAATCTCTCCTTAAAAAGGTATAGAGACATAGTTCGGCATTAATCAACTTAATATATTTATAAAAATAAAAAGCGGGCTAAATTACCTTTTTTATTATAAGATTTTCACAAATCTGTAATCTGATTCCCATCTTTATCAGTAAATTTTCCAGCAACAATGAGTATAAAATCAACAATTGCCCAAATACCGGTAATTATCAATCCAAACAATGATAAAGATAAAACGAGCATTAAAGTACCCGTCCGAACTCTCCCAACCATAAAGCGATGAACACCAAAGATACCTGCAACCCAACAAAGCAGTGCGAACATTATCTTTGTGTTATCTGTACCTGATCTCAACAATGGAAAAACAGAACTGACAACACCCCCTTCATAGACAAAATCAACCGCATCACCAATCCTTGGTGGTTTCTTTCCCAACCAATCCCAAGTCGCAAACTGATAACGCTTACCGTCATCACCCGAAACGAGATACATTCCTTGATCTTGAGTAATAATCACACCTCTCATCTTAATCCCTATAAATTTAAATACCTATAAAATTACTATGCATATGCCTTTGATAAGAAATCTCAATTTCATAATCTAAATGATCTTATATTTTCATATTTTTTGCTCACAACTATACACGATATAAATCACCAGCATAATGCGCTTGGGCTCCTAGCATTTCTTCAATACGAATAAGTTGATTGTATTTTGCTAATCTATCCGAACGTGCAAGAGAACCTGTTTTAATTTGTCCACAATTCGTTGCAACAGCAAGATCTGCAATGAAAGAATCCTCTGTCTCGCCTGAACGATGAGATATAATGGCACGATAACCTGCTTTATGTGCTACTTCTACAGCATCGAGTGTTTCACTCAATGTACCAATTTGATTAACTTTTATGAGAATAGAATTGCCTACCCCCATTTTGATACCATCACGCAAACGTGCTGAATTCGTTACAAACAAATCATCGCCAACAAGCTGACATTTTTCTCCAATTGTGTCAGTAAGTAGCTTCCAACCTTCCCAATCATCCTCTGCCATTCCATCTTCAATTGTAATAATAGGATAATTTTTCACAAGATGCGCTAAATAATCTACCTGCTCTTGGATGTCTCGGCATTTCCCCTCACCTTTATAAAAATACGAACCATTTTTATAAAATTCGGTTGAAGCACAGTCTAAACCAATGGCAATTTGTTCACCTGGTTTATAACCACATATCATGATAGATTCCATAATAAAATCAATTGCTTGATCAGCACTTTTAAATTGAGGAGCAAAACCACCTTCATCACCAACATTGGTATTATAACCCGCATCTTTTAAACGCTTTTTCAATGCATGGAAAATCTCAGCGCCATAACGGATAGCTTCTCTTACAGTAGGAGCTCCTATAGGGATAATCATAAACTCTTGAAAATCAATCAAATTATCAGCATGAACGCCACCATTAATAATATTCATCATGGGGGTTGGAAGAATATGCGCTTGTGTACCACCAATATAACGATACAAAGGTAAATTTAATGAATCCGCAGCTGCTTTTGCAACAGCTAATGAAACACCAAGAAGTGCATTGGCACCAAGACGGGCTTTGTTTGGCGTTCCATCCAAAGCAATCATTGCTTGATCAATAGCAATTTGATTTGTTGCATCCCGCCCACCAAGTTCTTCAAGAATTTCGCCATTAACTGCAGCAACCGCTTTTTCAACACCTTTCCCTTGATAGCGCAAACCACCATCACGAAGCTCTATAGCCTCGTGTGCTCCTGTTGAAGCTCCCGAAGGAACCAGAGCGCGACCAAAAGCTCCATTCTCCAAATGAACATCAACTTCTACCGTTGGATTACCACGGCTATCAAGAACTTCACGCCCAATGATATCGACAATTATAGTCATATGTGTTTCCTTATCCAATAAAAGTCTCGATTCATTTATAATGCCCTATTAATGAAATATTTTTTCTCTTCTCAGCTCAACTTTTTTGACAGATAATCAAATTCCATTAAAGTCTCAAGCAATCTTTGTAAATCATCAACTTTAACCATATTAGGTCCATCAGAAGGTGCATTATCTGGATCTTGATGTGTTTCTAAAAAAATACCAGCTACCCCAACAGAGACAGCTGCACGCGCTAAAATTTCAACAAATTGACGCTGCCCACCAGATGAAGCCCCTTGCCCCCCAGGTTCTTGAACAGAATGCGTTGCATCAAAAATAACAGGAGCACCAAATGAACGTAAAATAGGCAACGAACGCATATCAGAAATAAGTCGGTTGTAACCAAATGACGTGCCTCGCTCACAAAGCATAACATTCGGATTACCACTGTAAACAACCTTTTTTAAAACATTCTCCATGTCCCACGGCGCTAAAAACTGACCTTTTTTAATGTTAATAACACATTCTGTTTTGGCGGCTGCTACCAAAAGATCTGTTTGACGACATAAAAAAGCCGGTATTTGTAAAATATCAACTGTAGAAGAAACAATTGTACATTGCTCTTCTGTATGCACATCAGTTAATATAGGACAATTAAACTCTTTTTTTAAATCAGAAAAAATGGACATTGCTTTTTCAAGACCAATACCACGTGCCGCCCCCAAAGAGGTTCTGTTGGCTTTATCGTAACTTGATTTATAAACAAACCCGATACCAAGCTGATCGGTAATTGTTTTAATACGACCAGCCATTTCAAAAGCATGATCACGACTTTCCATCTGACACGGCCCTGCAATTAATGAAAGAGGCATTTCATTTGAAAAAATCATATTTCCAACTTTCACACGGGCATTTGGTTTAGTCATTTTATCCCTCAAAAGCAAAGTAACCCAATTTATGCATTAAACTAATCGACTTTGTTCTACAGCAGCTTCAATAAAAGAAGAAAAAAGCGGATGTGGATCAAAAGGACGGGATTTTAATTCTGGATGATATTGAACACCAATAAACCATGGATGATCTACATATTCTATCGTTTCTGGTAAAATACCATCAGGAGACATCCCAGAAAAAATCAAACCACACTGTTCTAACTTATCCTTATAATCAATATTGACCTCATAACGATGACGATGTCGCTCGACAATCTTGGTCACCCCATAAATTTGAGCAATATGACTCTCTTCTTTTAATTCAGCAGCAAAAGCACCAAGGCGCATCGAACCGCCGAGATCACCATTTCTTGTACGTTTTTCAAGGACGTCTCCTTTAAGCCATTCTGTCATTAAACCTACAATTGGATTGTCTGTTTCGCAAAACTCACTCGATGAAGCATTCTCAATCTGTGCAATATTGCGCGCAGCTTCTATACAAGCTAATTGCATCCCAAAACAAATCCCTAAAAATGGAACTTTACGCTCTCGCGCAAATTGAATTGCTCGAATCTTCCCTTCTGCCCCTCGTGCCCCAAAAGCACCTGGAACCAAAATTCCATGGGCTTTTTGTAAAGCTGAAACAGAATCTTCTTTTTCAAAAAGCTCCGAATCAATCCACTCAATATTAACCTTCACTCTATTCGCTAAACCACCATGCGCAATCGCTTCAATAAGAGATTTATAAGCATCCTTTAAGCCCGTATATTTTCCCACAACAGCAATCGTAACTTCTCCTTCAGGATGGTGAATACGATGCGTAATATCTTCCCAACGATCCATCTTGGGGGAAGGTGCCGAATCGATTCCAAAAGCGCAAAGAACTTCAGAGTCCAAACCCTCCTTATGGTATGCCATAGGAACATCATAAATTGTTGGCATATCTAATGCCTGAATGACTGCATTGGAGCGAACATTGCAAAAAAGTGATAATTTGCACCGTTCTGTTTCTGGAATAGATCGATCTGCACGTACAAGCAAAATATCAGGAGAAATACCAACTGCTTGCAATTCTTTGACAGAATGTTGTGTTGGTTTCGTTTTTAATTCACCTGCTGAAGGAATATAAGGCATTAATGTGAGATGGACATAAACGACATTTTGTCTCGGTAGCTCATTGCGAAGCTGACGAATCGCTTCTAGAAAAGGCATTGCTTCAATATCACCAACCGTTCCACCTATCTCACACAAAACAAAATCAAATTCTTCATTTCCCATCGTAATGAATCTCTTAATTTCATCCGTAACATGAGGAATAACTTGGACTGTTGCCCCCAAATAATCACCACGCCGCTCTCGTTCAATGATATTGCGATAAATACGCCCTGTTGTAATATTATCTTGGCTATTTGCAGAACGCCCAGTAAAACGCTCATAATGACCAAGATCAAGATCCGTTTCTGCACCATCATCGGTTACAAATACTTCACCATGTTGATAAGGTGACATCGTACCTGGATCAACATTTAAATAAGGATCAAGTTTGCGAAGACGTACGCGATAGCCACGAGCCTGTAATAACGCTGCTAACGCCGCCGCTGCGATGCCTTTTCCAAGGGAAGAAACCACACCACCAGTAATAAAAACATAACGTGCCATGGGCTTATGGTGATAAGCAATTTATAATGATTTTTCCAGCAAAAAATGCAAAAAGAAACAATTTTCCTTCTAAAATAAAAAAGGCGAAAAAATCACCTTTTTTAAAAAGTCTATGTTTTCTTAAAAAACTATTTTGTACTGTTATCGGGAACTGTATTTTCAAGAACCTGAGGAACTGGACTTTCTACTTCAGGATTTGTGAACTGTTTCTGTTCCTGCGAAGAATTCGAAGTGCCTCCTAGCTGTTCAAGAATAGAAGGGGGAGACTCACCATCTGATGATGGGACTGATCCTGAGTCTTTATTGGTAGAATTCTGCTCTGAATTAACCGGTATACGCTTTAAAATATCAGAACTAGAATTTGATATATTACTCACCACGGTAAGTCCAATAGATACAACAAAAAAACAACAGGCTAAAATAGCAGTCAAACGTGTTAAAGGGTTTCGAGATCCACGAGTTTTCATCAACCCTGAGCTATTACTCACACCTAACCCACCACCTTCTGAAGGTTGAATTAATATAATACCAACCAAAGTAATCACAATCAAAAAATGAATAACTATAAGTACTGTTTGCATAAACCCTGCTCTTTAAATAACTCTTTAATAGCTATTTACACATAAATAACGCACAATCCAAGGGGAAACTCAAATTTCTCTGCTATAGTTTACGACAAACATCGCAAATAGTTAAAAAATCAATCGCTTTTAAGCTTGCTCCACCTATCAAAGCACCATTAACATGAGCAATGCTTAAAAGCTCAAATGCATTGGATGGCTTTACGGATCCACCATAAAGCAAACGTATCTTATTGCCTTCATCACCAAAACGAGAGCGCACCCTATCACGAATGAAATGATGTACTTTTGCAATATCTTCTGGAGTCGCTGTATTGCCGGTGCCTATCGCCCAAACTGGTTCATAAGCGATAATGGTATTCTCTGCTGTTGCATCATCTGGGAGAGATTCTTCAAGCTGCTGCGTGAGAATATCCAGTACTTTATTATTATTACGCCCCTCCAATGTTTCACCAATACATACAAGAGCCACAAGACCTGCTCGCCACGCAGCTTGCACTTTGGCACAGACAATCGCATCATTTTCCTGGTACACTGTACGACGTTCTGAATGCCCAATAATAACATGACTTGCTCCCGCTTCTTTAAGCATAAAAGCTGAAATATCTCCAGTATAAGGACCATGATCATCAAAGTGACAATTTTGTCCTCCCAAAAGGAGATTTTCACCATTCAGCGTATTAGAAGCACGCGATAAAAGCGTTGCTGGAACACAAATAAGCGCCTCAAAAAGATGACCTAGATCAGAGCTAACGCCTGTAGCAATAGCACGCAACTCTCCAAGCGATTCACTCGTTCCATTCATTTTCCAATTTCCAGCAAGAAAAGGCCCAATATTTGGAGACATATTTTCACCTCAAGAGCTTTTACAATACATTGTTTATCTGTAGTTACCAAATTATAAAATGAAAGCAAGTCTTTAAAGCTTGCATCTTTCATCTCTTTATTGCAAATTCCATTACAGCTTTGATAATAACTCACATTAAAAATGGACTTGAACAATGCTTGACATCATAAGAAATGCTACAAATTCTTGGATTTTTAGAATTTTCCTTGCTATTTTACTCTTATGCTTCATTCTTTTATGGGGGGTACCGCAGTTACACAAAAAAAGTGAAAGAGATCTTATTACTTCTGGAAAGTCCACAGTAACTGTCGATGATTATCGTCTTGCACTCGCCGATCAAAGAGCACGTTTAGCATATGCTGCTCATCTTGGACGAATGTTTACAACAAATGAAATGCAGCAATACCAAATTCCTGCTTTTGTATTTAATCAATTACAACAAAATGTACTGCTTGATGAACAAGCACGTAAAATGAAAATAAGTCTTTCAAAAGATACAATAGCTCATACGATTGGTTCTGATAAGATGTTCCAGGTAAATGGCACTTTTGATAAAAACTTGTTTTATAACTATCTTCAGCATTTACGTATTAGTGAAAGTGCTTTTCTTAATTATTACACCAAACAAGAAAAGCGTAATCAGCTTATTGCTGCTTTACTTTCTGATATGAAGGCACCAAATCTCTTTTATAAAGCACTTGCTCTTTATCAAGGAGAAATGCGTATTGCTGATTATCTCGTTATTGATCTAAAAGAAAAGAAAACAATTGCTGATCCTGATTACGAAACATTACAAAAATGGTTTGAAACACATCAAAGTCAATTTCGTGCTCCAGAATACCGTACTGTCTCTTTGCTATCTATGGAACTTAATGATTTTGTAAAACCTAAAGATATCTCAACAGATGAGGCGAAAGCCTATTATACACAAAATGCTTCACGTTTTGTAACGCCTGAAAAGCGTACATTCGAAAAACTGCGATTCCCCTCACGCGAAAAAGCCGATAATGCAGCAAAAAAAATAGCTGACGGATTGAGTTTTGATGAACTGGTAAAAGCTGAAAAAAAGACTCTTAATGACATAAAAAAAGGGCCTCTCGCAGAAAATGAACTTCCTAATCATCTGGCATCTGAAATTTTTGAACTCCAACAAGGGCAAGTCAGTCCTGTGATGAATGACTTACAGGGACCTGTTCTCATTCGCGTTACGCATATTGAACCTTCAAGCTCTCTTCCTTTTGAAAGTGTAGAAGAAAATATTCGCCAAACACTTGCCAAAAATCGTGCTACTGATGATATCCGTAACAATTATGCTGCCATTGAAAATGCTCGTTTTGAGGGTGCTTCTCTCAAAGAGTTAGCTGACCAATACAAGTTATCTTTGCGCACAATTACTATTGATAAAACGGGAAAAACGCTTGAAGGTGCAATACTCACGGATTTACCTCAAAAAGATATTTTACTGAATGCCATCTATCAATCAAACGAAGGAGTCGATCTTGATCCTCTCTCTTTTCAAAATGGTGGATATCTCTGGTACAAGGTCGATAAAATTATTCCTGCCCGCGATAAGACACTTGAAGAGGCTAAGCTAGATGTTCTTTCTCAATGGAAAAATGAGGAAATCCAACGTCTTCTTGATGAAAAAGCCCAAAATGCTCTCAAACAGCTCACGGAAGGAAAAAGTCTTGTTGCTCTTGCTCATACCCTTGGTGTTACAAAACAAACAACACCCGCCCTCCGGCGTCAAGACTCATCTGAAATCCTTGGCGTTGAAGGGATTAAAGCATTATTTGCTGCTCCCAAAGGTCATTATGGCATCATAAAAGGTCCGGTTGCAACAAACCGTATCATTTATCAAATAAAGACTGTAACCATGCCTAAAGATATCACGTCTCATACTCTTTCAACTGAGGTCCGCGCCAATATAGATATGATGATAAGAGAAGATCTCAAGCTAGAAATGCTACAAGTTGCCAATAAAGAACATCCTTTGGAAATTAATAGCACAAATTATAATCAGATCTTTAACGCTCTCCAATAAAAAGATTGTGCATAATTTTAAGAACTTATTGATAAAGTTTTCATCAGCTCTTCGTTTATAGTTGAAGAGGTAAGACGGATTTCTTGTCTGCATATCTTAGGATCAGCGTTTGTATAATGATTCATTTTCTCGCAAAACAGTGCATGTATGGATTTGCGAGAAAATAGTCAATGGAATGTAGAATCGTTTTTGCAATGCATTAAAAAACATTATCCATCCAAAGGTCGTAAAGGTTGCCGCCCATTAAGCTATAAATATCATCCCTATCGTCATTCATTCATAGCTCATTATATTGCTACTCTTAATATTCATTCATAGGGAGCGTATTGCTTCTTCCTTAAATGATTTCATTTACACATCCAACTTATAATAGATAAAAAAACTATTTTTAAAATTCATTATAAAAATGGAGAAATCTTTTTCTATTCAAGACTCTCATTCAATATGAGAAAAAACGTATTATCATTATAAATCAATATATTCATCAATCATAACAATCATCAATTATGATGTTATAATTTCTCAAAAATAAGAGTTTTTTATAGACTTATAGACTGCTAAGATAACTTCTCTCATAAAATAGAAATTTCATTTCATTTGCAAATGAGATACAATCAATACATTCAGAGTACTTAAAAGTTCTTCTTCAAACAAACCAATGTATTAAGATTTATCTCATGTTTTTCTTTCTCTGCATCTCACCCATCCAATACACTGAATAAAACATATTACTGATGAAGAAATACAGCGTATTTTCAAGATCATAAAATTTCTTATTCTTTTGCGTTCATAACAACCAAAACATCAACATTTTTTATAACAAAAAAATGGTTTGGAATCACAATAGCTCCTTTTATCTTCATATGAAAAAATCAGTCTACATGTTACGCATTCCAACGTAGTAATATTTTTTTACAATATCTTTGGAAAATTGCCGCTTATTGCTGCCCTTGTTATCAACCAATAGCGATACATCAATGGCAAAGTTGCACTCTCTTGAAAAATTGCTGCCCCCAGCTGTATAGCTTTTTGAAGAGAAGCTGGTACAATGACCAATGGAAGAAAAGCTGGCTTAAGAACTCTAGGTAAAGTACAAGAATACTCGTAAAATTGGGTATAATGATCGCGCGATAATGCTACCATAGCTTCAACAATACAACCCTTTTGTTGATCGCTGAGACGATGAGATTCCAAATCTTCCCTATTCACTCCTACAGCCTTTAATATATCAGTGGGTAAATAATATTGATATCGTGATTGCATGAATGATAAAAGACGCAATACACCGCTTAATCCTTGAGAAATCCCTCCATGTTCATAGATATCTGTAAACTCTTGTGCAGTTTCAGGATCTAATATCTGACAAGAAAGCTGTAAAATTATGCCTGCTGTCTCACCACAATAATGCTCTAGATCATGAAGTGTTTCTATTGGATTGTGATAAAGATCTAAAATTTGCGCATCACAATAACGTAAAAAAGCTGTCTTAGGTAAATTAAAAAGAGTGATTGCTTTTAATAAATCATTCAAAATCGGATTGTTTCCACTCGTTTGCATTTCACCATGAGCAATAGCATCATACCACCAACGTAACCGTATTTCTCCTATGAGTGGGTCATGTACACTTTCGCGGATACGAGAAACTTCAGCATTAAATACATAAAGAGCAGCCAATGCTTGGCGCTTTTTTTTAGGTGCAAATAAAACCGATATATAGCGATCACGATCTATGGTACGTAAAATATCAAGACAATAAGGAAGAGAGCCTATCATTCTATGAACCTATTAACGTCCCTTTTTTAGCAATTAAATTAATACCCTCTTTTTATTCATATTAAAAAATGAAGGATAAGCAAATACAGTTCAGAAAATAAGATTTTTAAATGTGTCTCTTAACTGTATTATGAATTAAAATTTCTTTTCTAATCCCTTTTCGTTTTAGAAAGAAAAAAATTAAATAAATAATTTTTCTGATAAAACTTATCTTATCGGACTTCAAGTTTTCATTTGCAATAAAAAAGCTAAAAACCAATCGTAACATGCATAGTAAAACTTGAACAACAAGCAACGCAAAACACTTTTTCAGTGGATAGATGACAATGTTATTTTATAAAAAATGCACTGATCACAAAAACTTCATCAATCATTGACCTCCTCCCCATCCTAAAAGACAAAGGTTCTTACCAACACCAATTTGTAAAAAATCCAATTGCTCTCGGTGCGTTTCTGTTACTATAAACGCATTGATTTATAATCATAATTTTGTGTTTTGTATATTAAATTAGAATCCCAAATATCGTAGATATGCTTTCATTTCAAACCAATTCCATGTTACATCAATAAAAACTATTCCCTTGCACGTCATAAGCGGAACTGGCTTGTAGGTAAAAACTGTATAAGAAAGAATTAAAATGCCTCTTATGAACTATCTTAAGTCCCAAGAGCTGATCACTCATGTGATTCATTAGGAACTATGAGCAAACTTTGTCCTGAATACTTGCTGCTGTATTTAAAAAACACTTAATGTGTTAAGTTATGTATATTCTATACCCTTATATCACCGCCTTAAACGACAGTATTTTACAGCGCAGAAAATAATCACACAAGTCTTTCATGCTAGACCAGAGCCTTTGTTTTATTAAACAATACTCTATTCTACCGCAAATAATAACGCCGCAACAGCGCGATCTTCAGCCAATAAAACATTAAATGTACGCACCGCCGCTCCCGTACTCATTGTATCTGATGAAATACGTTTTTCCCATAAAAGCACCCGTAACTCTTCAGGTAATCGTAATAATTCAATTCCAGTACCTATTAATAAAACTTCGATTTCAGAAGCTTCTTCTAAAATACGAGATATATCCCTTTGAGTGGGAACAGGCCCTGCCATCTCAATGCCATAAATACCTGATGGTACACAAATAATAGAACCTCTATGAGACATATCAGCAAAACGAAACCCACCATTTCCATAAGCATCAATAGGTGCGCGACTTGGAAAATGTGCTTCACGAATTTGAATTGCATCGAACATAAATATGCACCTTTTATTTTTGAATAATCCAATTGTCTTTGCTTCTTCTCATCATAAAAATTAAAGTAAGGCTAATATAAACATTGATATGTTAAACATAGCCTAGTATTGAAGTGAAAATTTTTATATAATGCCCTAATCTTCTCATACAAGAAATATATGAAAATTTGCAAATAAACTGCGGTAAAATGCTATACCTGCTTAAATAAATCTATCTTTTAAAAAGTTTCCTCAGCTTATTTACTCACAAATTGCTTTTTATAAACACAATGATCTTGTTTAAAAAACAGAAAAAAATTGCGTAACATTCTATAAATAAAACAACTATTTTAATAATCTAAAGAAAACAAAAACTCCATTTTCTGTAGCCACTATAAAAGCCTCTTTTTCAATGAAATTGTCTTGATCTTGCCAAGCTTTTTATAAAAATGCTTAAAAAATGTAATAAACTGCCATTACACCTTAAGATGCATTTTCCTTTGATACAGCTTTTTTCTCTTCAGAGATACTCATATCTTCTTTCGTTGTCTTTTTAGATTTAGACTTTTGTGGTGTTTTTGCTTTAGCATTAAGTTTTGACTTTTTTTCTGCAATCGGCTCACCTTTAACGCGCACATCAGCTAATGTTGAGCGAATAACACGAATATTCATACTCTCACCAATTTCAACCTCTAATTCACCACTCTCATCGTGAACCTTCGTAACCTTGCCGATAATACCACCACCCGTTATAACTGTATCACCACGACGTACTGCATTAAGCATTTCTTGGCGTTTTTTCATTTGGGCACGCTGTGGACGAATGATAAAAAAATACATAATTGCAAAAAGTAAAATGAATGGGACAGCGTTAGCAAATGAAATTCCACCGGAAACATCGCCTGCAACTTGAGCATAAGCGTTCGTAATAAACATTTTTATCTCCTATAGTTAAACCTCAGGTATTTCCCACTCTATTAAAATGAAATTCCGATACAGAAAAAATTCCTAAAGAATTTATCATAAAAAGCAATAACTACATAATCTAATCACAGCTTTACAAAAATACAATAAATCCTTAAGAGGCAGAATACCAAAATACAATGAGAAAAATCTTAAAAAATAGATTCACTTTCCCCTATTGTATATCCTACAATACAAATCTTTTCACTAACTCAATAAATTATACAAGATAATTTTTCTAATGAACAAACTTAATTTATATAGATAATTTATCGTTTTTGATATCAAATGACAGATCTAAATACAATAAAACGCTCTCATTTCAAACTTTCTGAATTAATCAAAACGATTTTCTTGCACGTCACACATATGAAATGAGCCTGTAGATAAAAACTTTTTAAGAAAGGCGTGAAATATTTTTTTCATGCTTCTCTCAAATGCAAGAGAAATTGGAACACTCAAAGCTGACAAATAGTATGATACTATTGTCTTACACTTTCATAAATACAAAGATGGTAATACCTAACGACCCCAACGAACTACTTTCCTGAAACCAATGATTTTTTGCTGCAATGTTATTGATTTAAGAAAATCAATTATTTTTCATGAATTTTCTATAAACTGTAAGACTATTCAAATGTAAAAGTCATCAATAAATTAGTTTTCTAAATATTTAAGGGGATCAACAGGTAATGAATTCTTACGCATCTCAAAATAGACACGTGGCGTTTTAACATTTCCTGAAACACCAGATTTAGCAATCTCATCACCGCGCCTTATCCTTTGTCCTTTGTTAACAACAAGCTTACTATTACATCCATAAATAGTGATAATATCATTTTCATGTCGAATCATCACAACATTACCAAGCTCTTTTAATCCATCTCCCGCGTAAATAACCACACCATTTTCTGCCGCCTTTACCGAAGACCCTTCAGGCACTGCAATATCTATTCCTCGATTCATTACTGTTCCCTTTTTTTGACCGAACTGGCTTAATAAACGCCCTCGTACTGGCCAACGCATCTTAGAAATTCCTGTGGCTTGCGGAGTCGTCATATTATCTGTATTCGTAACAGTACTTGACAAACCAGTCTCATGTTTCAATTGCGTCATCTGTTTAGAAATTTTTTTCTCAGAACTTGATTTGTTCATCTTTGCAGAGGGTGGCGTTGTTACAGGAGCTTTATATATAGGAGAGGACTTCTTGTTTTTTATAGAGGACATCACTTGAGATTGGGATGCAGATTCTGTTGTTGACACTGCCCAATCGTTATTATTGTGTGCATTTGAAGCTGCTAATGTACGCCTGCTTGGAACAACAAGGACCTGACCGATATAAATGGAATTGCCGTTTATACCATTTGCTAATTTTAATGCCTCAACACTAACCCCTACTTGTCGTGCAATACTGAGCAGTGTATCTCCACTCTGAACAATATAAGAATTCCGCCGAAAAATAGGAGATTTATCCATTTCTGAACGAGAAAGTGTTCCAAGATTACGTGGAGGGGCGCCCATAACGCGACCATCAGAAGAAGTTATCCTATCTTGATGTGGAAAATTATAGGGGGAATTATCATCTCCCCACGAATCATCGCTTGATTCCACAGGTGGCAATTCAGTGCTTTGTATCATACCACTACCGTATGATAGCATTCGCGGATCTGTATACATAGTACTTGATATATTTGATTGAGATGATACCGTACGATGAGAGAACGTATTGGAAAAACGCTGTGTACCAGAACTACAACCAGCAACAATAGTTACCACCGCTAACAAAGTTATTCTCTGAAAATTATGCTGGAAAATATTATCCAAAGCTTTTAGACACATCGTTTTGCTCACTCATCAATAATCAACTCACTCCATTAAAGCTTTTTTAAATTACCGAAGAGTTAAAATGAGATGTTTTATTCATAAATATCTTTATATAAGATCAAAATGAATTTAACGTAGGCAATTTGCAGAAATTTCTTAGCTTTTAAAAATTAAAGTATCTCCGCAATGCCTTTAATAAAAGGTTGGTAACGCACTTGGAACAGTTCTAAACACTCAAATCGACTACCGATTTTTGTATAGCGCGTCACCGTTTGTACCCCTTCGTCAGGTCCTATCGCCTGAATGAGAATTCCATTTTCAGCTAAAAGTTCTAAAAATTCCTTGGGTTCATCAAAACGTGATGGCCAAATAAGAATGCGATCAAATGATCCTAAGCCTGTCACACTATGACTTCCATCAATTTGCCGTATAACAATATTTTCAATTCCTAAAGTTTGAAATTTTTGTCGTGCTAAATCAACAAGCGTTTTATAACGATCAATCGTTGTCACACGGTCACTCAGACATGCTATAAGAGCAGTACAAAAACCAGATCCTGTACCAATTTCTAAGACACGATGCCTTTTTTTCAACGATAATGCCGAAAGAATTAAGAGTTGTTCTTCCAAACGTTCCATATATTCACCACACTCAAGGGGAATAACTTTATTATCATAAGCACTATTGAACCAAGGAGCAGCAACAAACTGTTGACGCGGAATTTTCTCTAATGCAGAAAAAAATCGCACGTCATCAATGCCTTTGCTACGCATTTTCAGTACAAGAGCGGCTAACTCCTCACGAAATTGTAAAATACCCTTTTGCCCCATAGTATCATTCAATCTCCAATGAAGGTGCACTTTTATCATACTGACAAACTGCTTCTTTTAAAATGGCAAAAACTTGCGCCTGTGTATCATCACCTCTTGGCAATAAACGCATATTGTCTCTCCTTTCGTAAAATTAAGCAGTAATACAGCGCATGCCTCCCATATAAGGTTGTAAAACATCTGGAATAATAATTGATCCATCAGCCTGTTGATAATTTTCAAGTACGGCAATAAGACAACGTCCAACAGCCGTACCAGAACCATTAAGGCTATGAACAAAATGCAATTTTTTATCGCCGTCTTTACGATAGCGCGCATTCATACGACGACCTTGAAAATCTCCACAAACTGAACAGCTAGAAATTTCACGATAACATTCTTGACCAGGAAGCCAAACCTCGATGTCATAGGTTTTACGCGCTGCAAACCCCATATCACCCGTAGAAAGAACCACTGTGCGAAAAGGCAAATCAAGCCGTTTTAATATATCTTCTGCACATTCAGTCATACGTTCCAATTCAATTAAAGACTGCTCTTCACTGGTAATCGAGACCATTTCAACTTTCCAAAATTGATGCTGACGCAACATACCGCGCGTATCACGACCGGCTGCTCCAGCCTCTGAACGAAAACAAGGAGATAAAGAAGAAAATCGCAGTGGTAAATCTGATATTTCAAGAATTTCATCGTTAACCAAATTAGTTAATGGTACTTCTGCAGTAGAAATAAGCCATCGACCATCTGTTGTCTGAAAAAGATCCTCTGCAAACTTCGGCAATTGTGCTGCTCCGTAAACAATCTCATCACGAACAAGAAGAGGTACTGAGACTTCTGTATAACCATGCTCATTCACATGCACATCAAGCATAAATTGTCCTAATGCTCGTTCTAGCCGAGCTAACGCCCCTGAAAGCACTGTAAAACGTGTTCCAGACAAACGACTAGCTCGCTCAAAGTTCATTTGTTTGAGATCTTGACCAAGATCAAAATGTTCCTTTGGTGTAAAATTAAATGTTGGAGGTGTACCAAAATGTCGAATGACGACATTATCACTTTCATCTTTACCTTCTGGAACATCATCTAATGGAATATTTGGAAGTGCTGAAAGAAGTTTCTCAAGACTCTCCGTCAGCTGTTTTTCTTCCACTGTTGCAGAGGAAAGAAAAGCTTTAATCTCTTCAACTTCAGCTTTAAGACGTTCAGCCATTTGCTGATCCGATACCGCTAAAGCCTGTCCTATTTCCTTTGAAACAGCATTGCGACGTTCCTGCGCCAATTGCACCTTAGCAATATGCGACCGACGTGCAAGATCAAGTTGTATTAACCTTTCAGCTTGTGGCTCAAGACCTCTACTTACGAGTGCTTTATCTAATTTCTCAGGATTGTCACGAATCCACTTAATATCAAGCATAAAAATTCCTCATTTATATTGTTTTTATTCATTCCTTATCGCATAAGATTATACACTTTTCTTAAGCGGATTTTCTTCTCTTTTCTATACTGTAAGCAATTAAAATTGAAATCTCGTAAAGTGCTATCGTTGGTAAAGCCACTGCAAACATCGTAAAAAAATCCGACGGCGTTATGATTGCCGCAATGATAAAAGAGAGCAAAATAGCCCATTTTCGTTTAGACACCAAATCATGAGACGTTAAAAATCCAATTTTTGTTAAAAGACTGATGACAAGAGGTAATTGAAAAATCAAACCAAAAATTAGGATAAATGATGTCATAAAGCCCAAATAATCAGAAATACGCACTATAAACTCTATTTTTAAATGAACATCTGGAAGAAATTGTTGAGAAAGGCTAAACCATAGTATTATTGGCGCTAATAGACCATAAACAAACGCTCCCCCAATACAAAATAAAATAGGCCCCCCAATGAGAAATGGTAAAAAAGCCATCCGCTCATTTTTATAAAGCCCTGGTGCAATAAAACTATAAAACTGAAAAGCCGTATAGGGAAAAGATAAAATAATTCCCCCAAAAGCAGAAAGCTTCATCTTCGTTAAAAAAGTTTCCCATACTTGCGTTGATTGCAAACGAATACCCTCAGGGTTACCCCCTGCTATTTTCATTGCCCACTGATATGGCCATAGTAAAAAATTTAAGATATAATCTTTAACAAGAAAACACATCATAAAAGCGATCATAAATGCAACCAAGGCAGAAATAATTCGCTGACGAAGTTCAATTAAATGTTCTAAAAGTGGAGCCATATTAGCATCAACTTCATTTTTTTTTTACATTCATGACACATCTTCTTTTTCTTTATCTTTAGGAGAAACAAAAATGTTTTCAGAATGATGAGAAGCTATAGAAACTGTCATATCTTTCTTGATTACCTTTTGATCACATTCCAAAATTTCTTTATCTTTTTTTGATTTATGATGCGTTTCCTTAACATCCCAATTATCGTGGATATCCTCTAATATATTTTGAGTGGGATCAAAAGTTTCTGCCAACTTCTTGCTTGAATTGCTAATATCCGAACATACTTTTTGCAAATCATCGCGCTCGATTTGTTTTATTACATCATCAAACTGATGACGAAATTCATTTGCTGTTGAATACACATACGCTCTTATCTTTGCTACTGTCTTTAATATTTTAGGTAAATCTTTTGGTCCAACGACAATGATGAGAACAAGTAAGATTACGATAAACTCTGGTCCGTCAATCCCAAACATCTCTTAATTCGACTTTCTCATCAAAAAATATTGCACAATGATGATTGCGTTTTTGTTACTGTTTTTTAGCAACAGATGTTTTGCTTTTTTTAGAAACAGAAGAAACCTTTCTGCGCGCTGTTGCATGTTTTACCGATAACGGTTGAGATTGTTGAGATTGTTGAGATTCTACATCAATCATTTGGGAAGTAGGAGCCATTTCAACTTTATCCTCAATGCCGTCATCTTCTTCTTTCATATTTTTTTTGAAGGCTTTAATTCCTTTAGCAACATCGCCCATTAATTCAGAAATTTTACCGCGACCGAAAAGCACAAAGATAATCAATAAAATTATAATTAAATGCGTTGGTGAAAAAATATTACCCATTATTCTCTCTAACTTTATGCTTTTAAATTTGATTTCATTTATCCATGCTTCCTCTGAAGAATGTATCAAATATAATATCTTACTTATATATTTTCTTCTTAACTTAAAAGCAATTACACGCTTTTATTGCAAAAAGAACTTTTTATCCTCTCATCCTTTTTTAGCGTATTATAACACAAACCATTCAAAAATGATAAACCACTTCATACAAAGTTCAAAACACTTAAAAACTTTTCTAAAATAACTTCATCTGATCTCTTAGGTTACTCATCTTCCTGTAAATACTATAGCCAATGTCTTTCCTTTTAAACAATGCTTTACATATCATTACAAACATTTCCGCCAAATTATCCTTTACTGATAAAAATCATAACATGCTGTAAAACATTTTACGTATTCAATTAAAAAAATCAGAAAGAAAAATCTCTAAAAAACTTTCTTAACACATCATCAGTCTCTTCAAAAACGATCATCTTACGCACAACATTTATTCTTTGCGTTGGGGTGGAAATTTTATCATCCATTATTCCATATACAATACGAAATATGAGCCATCATAGCATTCAATTAAATATCTGGCGTGTAAATAAAACTATTAGCGGAAAGAGTAAAAATGTACTTTATGAACCAACTCAAGTGCCAAGAGGTATGGCAATACTGCTAAAAAATAAAAAAGGTACCAGCTTGTGCCTTTATTCAGTAAAATACCTCCATATAACCAGCTCTCTAAACCACTGTATGCTCTAACTATTACAAGTCTCCGGATTCTGGGCATGCGTTCTCATAATATCATGTGTTTAACCTATCTCAGTATTGAAAACAGAATGGGCATGAATAGAAAATTACATTCAATCAAAAGCATGGTATCGAAGCATAATCCATATAAAAAGAATTTCTTATCCTAGCCTTTTTTATAAGATTACCTCATAAAGTCGCTCGATAATACAGTGTTAGATATAGATAAACCTATTTACTTTAGTTTAAAATTCCTCATTTTGATTGAGATAGCTTGCAGAGCACATATCAATTTTCAAAAGTTTTATTTTAGCATCATACACAATAACCTAGCTATTTAGCGTGTATAATGTAAAGCTTTGGCTCCGCTTAAAGCAATGAAATTCATTCACACTTTTACAAAAATCTATCACTATAACACCAGCACTTTATTGCTCTATCCATAATTTTACGCTTGCTAAAAAACTTATAAATGTAACAATGTTTTTATCAAGCATTTGAAATTCTTTAATCTTTAAACAAGAAAATTGATGAATGAATTTGAAAGATACCCTTCAATTTTTCAACAAACTTCACTAATATTCTCGTTAATTGAGTTTTTTTATAGTTTTCCTGAAAGAGTCCGCGGTCATAAAAAAATTCTCTTACAACATAAATATCTCTATTGAAATGTTTGGTCTCTTCTTGTCTATCTTTCATATAAAAAAATTAAAATTTTAACGATTAATCTCATAATATAAAAATAGCCTTGTGAATAAATGCTCTAATGACATTAATATTTTTTCTGTAGTGTATAATTTGGGAGTGAGGGTATTGTTTGATTTCTACAAGAGTATTTTTATGGATATCAATTCTATTATTCTATGCTAATAATCCGGTACAGTTATACATATGATAGAGTTTACTCCATGAATTATCGGCATATTTATCATGCTGGCAATTTTGCTGATGTTTTTAAACACATTATTGTCACTCGCATTGTAGAATATCTCAAACGCAAAGAAAAAGCTTTTCGCGTTATAGATACGCATGCTGGAATCGGTATTTATGACCTTTCTTCTTTAGAAGCACGTAAAACAGGAGAGTGGCGCGAAGGTGTCCAACGACTTTTTTCAACTCCTATCCCAGAAGATTTAAGAACACTCCTTTGTCCATGGTGTGATATCATTGATGCCCTCAATAAAGGGGAAAAAGAAATTGTATTTTATCCTGGATCTCCTGTTCTTATTCGTCAATTATTACGGAAACAAGATCGCCTCACCGCAATAGAATTGCACAATGAAGATTATCATATTTTAGCAAAAAACTTTGCAGGAGATTATCAAACAAAAGTTCTGCATTTAGATGGTTGGCTTTCCTTAAATGCTCATGTACCACCAAAAGAAAAACGTGGTTTTATCCTTGTTGACCCTCCCTTTGAAAAAGCTGGAGAGTTTTCCCGCCTTATTGATGGATTAACGAAAGCCTATCGTCGCTTTTCTGGAGGAATCTACGCTTTATGGTATCCTGTTAAATATGACAAAGAAATTGAAAGTTTTCTTCAAGCGCTTTATCAAACCGGAATTCCTAAGATTCTACAGCTTGAAATGCGTATCCGAAAAAATTCAAGTCCACCGACAATGAATGGAAGTGGTATGATTATTATTAACCCTCCCTACCTTTTGGAAGAAGAAATGAAAAAACTCAGCCCCTTTCTTATCAACCGTCTTGGACAAGATGAAAATGCCAAAATAACGCATAAGTGGCTTCAAAAAGAACATCTATTATTTTAGATCTTTCTCTAATATTTTTCCTAAATCAAATATCATGTTGTAAAATACAAAGGCATTAAATGATAAAGTTCTTTGATTCTTTGGATAATATCAACATATTATAATGGTAAGCTAATAACGATCAGCGTGAATTATTTTTTTTAGAAAGCCTATCCTCTTAATCATCATGGATTTCTTATTTCAATCATTTTAATGGATAAATTGGGCAAATTCATAAAGCTGTCTTAGAATAACAACTCTCATATTTTTTATGAAAGATCGGCTCTCTAAAATCATACTCTTATGTTATAAGATATTATTTATAGAAAAAAATATAAAGACATAAATAATCATTATTTAACAAAAAAGAATATTTCATATATTAAACAAACAACATATTCGTAATAAACGGAATGGTCCTGAAAAATAATACAAATTGTCCGCAAAATGAACGGGAAAATCTTTCTTTTCTCTCTAATATTACATGGCATAATGCTAATCAAAGCAATGAGAAAAATCAATTCCAAGGTATCAAGTTCATACAAGAGTTTGTTAGACACCTTCCGCATAAGCCAGGGGTTTACCGGATGATTGGTGAAAATGGTGATATTCTTTATGTTGGCAAAGCCCGTAATCTCAAAAAACGTGTTTCAAGCTATACACGTGAACAAGGACACAATAATCGTATTACCCGCATGATTCGTGCAACATATCATATGGAATTTATCGTCACCCATACAGAAACAGAAGCACTCCTTTTAGAAGCCAATCTCATCAAAAGATTGCATCCACATTTTAATGTACTCCTACGTGATGATAAAAGTTTTCCTTATATTATGATTACAGATGATCATCAAGTGCCTGCACTTTACAAACATCGTGGTGCTCGAACACGAAAAGCTCACTATTTTGGTCCTTTTGCTTCTGCTGGTGCAGTGACACAAACAGTTCATATTTTACAACGCGCCTTTTTATTACGAACCTGTACTGATTCAGTTTTTGAAAACCGTACACGCCCCTGTTTGCTTTATCAAATTAAGCGATGTTCTGCACCTTGTACTCATGAAATTAGTGACAGTGATTATAAAGAACTGGTGAAAGGAGCAAAAGCGTTCCTTTCGGGAAAAGATCAATCTATTAAAAGCGATATGGTTCAAGCTATGCATAAAGCCGCAGAAAATCTTGATTTTGAACAAGCAGCTTCCTATCGTGACCGCTTATCAGCCCTTTCTCACATACAAAGCCATCAAAGTATTAATCCTCAAACGATAAAAGAAGCGGATGTATTTGCAATTGCGCAAAAAGAAGGAATGACCTGTATTCAAGTGTTCTTTTTTCGCATGGGGCAAAATTGGGGAAACCGTGCCTATTTTCCTAAAGCAGATCCCTCTTTTTCCCGCACTGAAATTTTAGCGAGTTTTCTTGCCCAATTTTACGATGATAAACCACTTCCTAAAAGCATCCTTTTATCTGAAGAAATTGAAGAAAAGGCACTTCTTACAGAGGCATTTAGTCTTAAAGCAAATCACAAAGTGTCCCTCTCTTTACCTAAACAAGGTGAACGAAAAACTCTTGTTAATCGTGCCTATCTCAATGCTCATGAAGCACTTGAACATAAGCTTTCTGAAACAGCCACCCATACAAAATTGCTTCAAGGTCTTGCTAAAACATTCCAACTACCTTTTCCTCCACGCCGGATAGAAGTCTATGACAATTCTCATATCATGGGAACAAATGCTGTAGGAGCTATGATTGTTGCTGGTCAAATGGGATTTATTAAAAATCAATATCGAAAATTCAACATTCGCTCAACAGATATCACGCCTGGCGATGATTTTGGCATGATGAAAGAAGTGATTAAACGAAGATTTTCACGCCTTATCAAAGAGTATGATCTGCCAAATAGAAGTCATGACATAAAAGATGATGATCTTTTTCCCATTTGGCCTGACCTTATCTTAATCGATGGTGGTGAAGGACAAATCAACAGCGTACATGCAATACTTGCTGAATTACAATTAAATGATCTCTTCACAGTTGTTGGAATCGCCAAAGGTGTTGACCGTCATGCGGGACGTGAACGATTTTTTATAAAAGGTATTCCCCCCTTTACACTTCCTCCACGTGATCCTATCCTCTATTTTTTGCAACGTCTGCGTGATGAAGCACACCGTTTTGCGATTGGAACTCATAGGATAAAACGAAAAAAAGCAACATTCAAAAACCCACTTGATGAAATCGAAAATATCGGTCCGACAAGAAAGCGTGCATTGCTTCATCATTTTGGAAGTGCCAAAGCTGTTGCTAGTGCCTCATTTGAAGATTTAAAAAAAGTTACGGGAATCTCTATGACAATTGCACAAAAAATTTATAACCATTTTCATGAAAAATAGGCTTGTTTCATAACCTTCGCCTTGTTACGTTTAGGAAATATATTCTCTTTCAAAAGAATTAAAAATGGCTCCATGAAAAATCATACTTTTTCTTTTCCAAATATTTTAACTTATGCACGAATTGTTGCAGTCCCAATGGTTGTTGCATGCTTTTTTTTAGAAGGGCGACTACAATCAAGTGATATTACTCGCTGGATTGCTGTTTCTATTTTTATCGTTGCATCCATTACTGACTTTCTTGACGGTTACCTTGCTCGTATTTGGGAACAAACATCCAATATTGGTCGCATGTTAGATCCAATTGCCGATAAACTTCTCGTCTCTGCTTGTTTGCTCTTGCTTGCCGCAGACAGTACCATCGCTGGGTGGACACTATGGGCAGCTATTATCATTCTTTGCAGAGAAATTCTTGTATCAGGATTACGTGAATATTTGGCTGAGTTAAAAGTTAGTGTTCCTGTCTCTCGTCTTGCAAAATGGAAAACTTTTGTACAGATGATCGCTATTGTATTTCTTTTAGCTGGACCAGCCGGTAATAAAATTTTCCCTTACACAGTAGAGTTTGGCATTACTATGCTGTGGATTTCTGCCCTCCTTACATTGTGGACAGGGTGGGATTATTTTCGTGCAGGTTTAAAACACGTTATCCTATGAATAGTATGGAATTTTATAATGATGATTTATCTTTTTGTACTTAAATAAGAGATGAGAATAGCATAAGATTGATTTATTTTAAATCTATTAATGATAGATCAATAAAATGCTTTTTTGCACATTACAAGTAAGGGTAGCGTGTAGATAAAAACTCTTCAGAAAAGAGTAAATAGCCTTTATATTTTCGTAAAAGCAGCTGCAATATTAAAAGCTAAAAAAACGATTAATGCTCTATATGCTTTCAAAAAAATCTATAATCTTATAAGCAAAAAACCGAAACATAGTGTTTCGGATTTTTGCTTCTTATATGCGCTTTATTATTATAAACGCTTTATTAACCAACAATTTCTACCTCAGGAAACCAAAAGGCGATTTCTGTTTTTGCCGTTTCAGCACTATCGGATCCATGGACAGAATTTTCGCCAATCGATAAAGCATGAACCTTACGAATTGTCCCTTCTTCTGCATCACTAGGATTCGTAGCCCCCATTACTTCACGGTTTTTAGCTATTGCATTTTCACCTTCCAAAACTTGTACAACGGTTGGACCAGAAGACATGAATTCAACCAATTCACTAAAAAAAGGACATTCTTTATGAACAGCATAAAATTTTTCAGCCTCACGTTTGCTCATCCAGACACGTTTAGACGCAATAACACGTAGCTCCGCATCCTCAAGCATTTTAGTAATTGCGCCAGTCAAATTACGACGGGTTGCGTCTGGTTTAATCATCGAAAAAGTACGCTCTAAAGCCATTTAACCACCTTTATTTCATTTATAATATTCTCTAGCCATTTCTATAGCGAGCAAGGAGCCCTTTGCCAAGTGACTCTGCAAAATTCTATACAAATTCTCAAAAATATAGAATGAATTATAAAGAAGACTTTAATAAAAACACCTGCAATTGCTCATCCCATCATAAAGATGCGCTACCGCTCCTTAGCAAAGGTTGAACTTCTTTTATATTCCTCAACGCTTTCCATCAAAATTATCATTGAGATCAATTAAAAAATAACCATATCGTTAGAAACTATAGCGTACACCTAAAACACCCTGAAGGGACTGTTTTGTTTTACGCCCTTTAATATAATGTGCCTCACCATATAACTTTAACTTCTCACTCACTAAACTGCTTAAACCTATTCCTAATTTACCTGCATTCCCCGATAAGTCAGTGGTAAATGGATGACGTTGATTAATTAACGTTTGATTGTCATCTTTATTCTCACGCAACCATGCTGCTGTAATATACGCAAGCGATGAGGAATCCATGTGTGAACCAAATTCATACCCTAAAGATAAGCCAACCTCACTGCGTAATGAAGTGAATGGACGCATGTCACCTGTCATATCATTCGATAACTTGATTTCTTTACCCTCAACTTGTAACCATGTAAATTGTCCATAAGGCTGTAACCAACTGTTCTTTGACGTCTTAAGTCGATAACCAGCTTCAAAGGAAGTTCCCAATGCCCTTTGAGTATATGTTCCTTCAATCTCTAAACCATTCGTTGATACGGCTTTTAGAGTATTTTGATAATGATTGTATTTTAAAATACCATCGAGATACCATCCACTATGATCAAAATAAGTGACATAAGCGCCAATACCATAAGTATTGATTCCACTGTTACCCCCCCGTGCATGCGCAACACGGGCACGATCATAACTGCCAAAACCACCTATATAAAACTCTCCATTTTCCCACTCGCCTAAACCATTGATCCCCAAAACGATACCGGTCTGATCCAGTTTAAAATCTATATGCTCTGTCGCAATGCTCTCTTTAGATTTAATCGCATAGGTCCATAAAGCTGCATTCTTTTTACTTTTATCTAGAATTCCTCTTCCCGCACGTACGGTTTGCATTTCATTGTGAAAAATCATCGCTGGAGCCGCAGACATAGACAATACCGCATCTGTAGAGGGAGTGGTCAAAAAGTGAGAAACTGAAAGTTTCTCACTCAATTGTGGAAAAGGTTGTTCTTTATGAACTGGACGCAAAGTCATTTGATCGGCTAAAGATTGAGAAGAGGTTGAAACAGCAGTTTGTTGTTTTTCATCAGAAAAAGGATGAAGACCTGATAGAGGAAACGCTACAAGAGTCTGATTTTCTTGAGAGGGAGATACAGAAACACTAGAGACATTCTGTGCCCCTCTTAAATGACGTGGAGGTCGTGGTTTAGATGGCTGTTTTTTAGTAAGTGGACGAGGACCGGTATTTTTTCCTTCAGAAGAAGCCCCTTGATCAGACTGTATACCCGTATCAGCAGACAATGCAAGAGGAATCTTCGCTTTCTTATTCACACACTCTACTTCAGAATTAGAACCTTCCGTATCTCCAGAAGCTCTACTTAAATACCAAATTGTAGCACTACCACTAGAATCAGCACATCTTCCTCTCTTCACTAAGCGATACTGATAGGTTCCACCATCAACAGCTGTAATGTCCTTGCCCAAAAGATCTGCCAGAGTAAAATTAGCTCCGCCATTGTGGCTTCTATCGGTAATTAACGGAAGCTCAGTAACCAAACTATTCCTTTGTGAGAGAGGACCTGTAATTTCACGTCCAGAATCTGCAATATTTATTTTGTGATTCCCTGAGCCCTCACCAATCAACAAATAATCACTCGCATCCCACGTAGCGCTAATATTGAATCGAAAATGTAAATCCCCTGAAAGTCTCTCAACATAAAGTGAAATATGACGTGGATCATACGGAATAGAAGAAAAAATAACAGTCCCACCCTGCCCCCCTAAATCTTTAATTTTAATCTGTGGTTTTTCTCCTATCTTCCGTTCACCAACCTCAAATATTATCTCATCCACGCTCTCTTCTATAGGAATTTTTTTCTTAGTTATATGATTTGTCCTATCGCCAGCGAATAAATAAAGTTCTCCGCCACCATTGATCCTTACTTCTCCAACGACTTCTTGTACACCAACATGGAACCACGATTTAGCAAAATCGGTAATTGTTAAAGTATCTACAAATCCCATAGGATATACAACTTGAATAGCTTGATCCTTCAAAGTAGTTTTCACAGACTCCCCTAGTGCTAAGACATGCTGTCTCCCATTCCCAGAAACTTCTGTAAACATTGCTCTCCCCCCTTCCTTTCTTTGCCCCGCATAAATATTTTGTTCTCCATCATTTCCCACTTTCGCATACCAAGCACCTCCCCCATCATACACATTCTGCTGCCCTATTGCTCCATCTACACCAGTAACTGTGGAATTATATGCACTACTCCGTCTCAACACGCGTGTAAGATCAATATTGGGCTCTTCATGAATAAACTGCTTACCACCTCTAACTTCAGCATTAATTGCAGTTCCTCCGCGTACAACTATCTGCATCCCACCTTTTTTAATATTAGATCCTACGGAGGATTTTCCATTATCAACAAGCTCTACATCACCATCTTTGAGAATAGTATTATTGCGAAAAAAATTAGACATCAGTGCTATTTTTTTTTCTTCCTCTTCTCTATTTACCACATGTGTTGCTCTTGTTAGCACTCTATTCCTACTCTCAACTGCACTTGCAGATTGCACAAGACAACTACTGATCATCAATACTGAAAAACTTAATTTGTATCTATACCGCATTATCCACACTCCACTCTCAATTATTTAGAAAAATACCCCGCGGCTACATAGGTAGCTCGTTTTAGATTGTATCATAATGTGTTTTATTTATGTCTAAATACAATTTTTTAGTGTATTTTTTTAATTTAAGCAACTTTAAGTTGTTTATCTATGAGCCACTAAAAAACTCTAACTTAAGGCAGAAAAATTGAATAAAATTCAAAATGTTCACTTAAATTCAAGGAATAATTTGCATATCTGGAATTATAGATGAAAAAAATGCTCGTGCCCTTTAATGGGGCCCCTCTTCACGTAAAACAAAACGCCATTGGGTTGTACATTCACACACTTGTTTTAAAGAGATATCTCTCAACGCACCCAAGCCCATTTCGCGACGTCATCCATGAATGGTATACCGGTAAAGCCATTGAACCCCCATACGCTTATGGCGTAAGCAAACCGGTACCATCACACACTTTTCCAGCCCTAAAATGTTGCAACGCGACACCCTTTGGTACTTGAGGCAGTTTAATAAGAGGTATTTTTAGTTCTTTCTTGTACAATTTTTATCCACGCAGGCTTGCCTGCTTGTGACGTGCAAGAAAATGGTTTTGATTGATTCAACATAAACAGATTTGGAATGAGAGAATCCTATGATTTTCGCGACTCTCATTCAACATGCATAAAAATGAATTATTATTATAAATTCAGTATGTTGCCTTTAAAAGAGAGAGTATAAAGACATTTCTACTATTTGAGAAAGTCCTTAAACTCTCGAGAAGACATAGCCGAACGTTATCTGTTTAAGTTTGCAAAACAATTACATTTGTAAAGTTAATCAGCCATGCACACATATTTAGAAACTATAGCGTAATCCTAAAATACCTTGAAGAGCATTCTTAATCTTATGTCCTTTTAGATAATGTGCTTCCGCATAAAGTGTTAGTTTATCATTGACCGAACCGTTTAAACCAATTCCCAATTTACCCGCACTGCCTGATAAATCTGTAATAAATTTATACTGGTTATTAATTGTCGTATAATTATTATTTATATTCTCACGCAACCAAGCTGCCATAATGTAAGCTGTTAATGAAGTTTCTGAACTCACAAAAAATTCATGTCCTGCAGTCAATCCAACTTCACTGCGGAATGAAGTTAACGGGCTTAGATCACCTATCATTCCATTGGAAAGTTTTATTCTTTTACCTTCAACCTGCAAACCTGTTAGCTTGATATAAGGCTGCATCCAAGTATTCTGTGCCGGTTCAAAATAACAGCCAATCTCAAATGATCCACCTATCGCCCACTGATTGTAATGACTTTGAATGGCTAAACCATTCGTTGAGATGGCTTTCAAATCATCCTGGTAATAATTATATTTCAAAACACCATCCATATACCATCCACGATGATCAAAATAAGTTGCGTAAGTTCCAATGCTATAAGAGCTCAGATCACTATCACCACCTCGTGCATGAGAAATACGTACTTGATCATAACTCCCGAAACCACCAACATACAACTCTCCATGCCTTAATTCACTCAACTGATCAGCACCAAAGACTAAACCTGTCTGCCCAAGCTTAAAGTGTGTATGGCCTGTCGCAACACGTTCTCTGCTCTTAATCCCATAAGTCCATAGTTCGATATCCTTCTTATTTCTGTCCCAAATTTTTCTACCATTCCGTATAATTTGCAACTCATTATTAAAAATAAGCCCAGGAACTACGGACAACGTTAACACTGCATCTGTAGAGGGGGTTGTTGATGTTTCTCCAGGAAAAAAAGGATTTGTCGGATCTGGTATAGAAGGTTCTGGTCCATTGAGGCGGTCTGCCGATAAAAACCAAACTTTTCCATTTTCATCCTTTCTTTCTTTCAAATCATACATATAAGTTCCACCATCAATGGCGTTAATTTTTTCACCCTTAAGATCTGTCAGCGTAAAATGCGCTCCACCACTTTGATCCGTAATTAAATCACGCTTATTTGAAAAAGGATCCGTGATTTCAACTCCAGAATCAGCAACACTTATTGTATGTTTCCCAGCGCCTTTCTCAACCAAGAGATAATCACCACGGTTATGGGCAATCGTAGTATTGAACGCGAAATGTAAATTTCCTGAAAGATTATTCACATGAAGCTGAGAATAATATGGATCAGAACCTGTAAACGAAAAAATAACACTCCCTTCACCACTTAATTTTTGTATCAAAGAACTTTTTCCATCAAACTCATCAGTAATAGAGTATAGTTTTGTATCTTTTCCATTTAAAATAATATCTTCTACTGTGGTGCGTTGTTGATCATTTCCAGCATAAAGATGGATCTGCCCAGAATGGTTTACCTGTGTCTTGCCTTCTAATGTTGCTCCAGCATACACCCATGATTTTGTTTGATCATTCATTGTTAGATTTTTTACAGATCCATCAGTATATATTTCCTGAATAGCACTCTCATTTAAAGTGACTCCAATAGCCTGACCGCCTTTTAAGATACGTTGTTTACCACCACCAAAAACTTCTGTGTCAAATGCAAAACCACCATTTTTTGCACTTTGAGACTTTTGTCCAACCTCTTGGACACCCCCTTGCATAACTTTTGTATTCCAAACTTTTCCGCCATCATATACTTTTTGTTGGCCTAGTGTTTCATCTTGACCATAAATGATAGTATGAGAAGCACTACTGCCTTTAATCTCTCCTCCAATATCCCCCTCGCCGAAAACAAGCTGCTCACCGCCATAAATTTTAGTCCCCTCTACTTTCCCTCCATTTCCAACACTTTGGTGCCCGCCTTCTTTAACAACAGCATTTTTCGAAAAACCTTGTTTTCCCTTTAAAGCCTGAACATTTTCAATTCCACCATGTTCAATTTTACTATTCTCACTGAGTCCTCCTGCATACACATAAAGCTCTGCACCATTCCTTACAGTGTTATTAATGGATCGCCCTGGACTATCAATCTCACCATCATTTGAAATGTATGCTTTACCTTCATTATCAAGGATATAATTTTCTAATATTGCCCCATCTTTAATGGAAATAAGTTCAGGCTTTTTAAGAAACGCAGTATTTTGTTCTTGTGCATTATATCCAGCATTGTCACGATGACTGCTGTCAAGCTCCTGTTGACTCGCAAACACTCTAGCACCCTTATCCATGATAAAATCGCTAGGCTTTTTCAAAAAGTCTAATTCATTGCGCGTTCTTATCATGACATCATGAGAGGCTCCAAGTATGCATCTGCCTGTTTTCATATCCTCATTGTATTGATCGTGAAATACCTTATCATTTTCATAACTTGAAGATTGACAAAAAAGTGCTGCTCTTCCCTCATTTGCAGCAGCAGCTTGCACAAAACAGCTGCTCAACATGAGTATCCAACAATGTCGTTTCCATTTATATTGTAGAGCCATATCCTCCCCCCTTCACGCCTGCATAGACACTGAACGTAATTAGCTCTACAAAACATATTTTCAACCTTAGATTGCAACAATCCTTCTTAAAAATCCTCCTTATTTCATAAAAAACCGTTCTTTACAGTTTTTTTAATACTTTTTTGATCAAGAATATAAGGGCGTTTTTATAGTGCTTCTTTAGCATTTCCTCAGAATTTTCTTATCAAAAAAAAGTAATGCATAATCAAGTATATAAGGGTATACAGTTTATCATGAACAACGAAGCTGCGTGCTCTGAAAAATTGTTCTCTGATGCTGCATTAAAAACTTAAAAAAACTAATCATACATTTAAAGATAACTAAAAAATAACCATATCGTTAGAAACTATAGCGTACACCTAAAATACCCTGAAAGGACTGTTTTGTTTTATGTCCTTTAACATAATGGGCCTCACCATATAACTTTAACTTCTCACTCACAAAACTGCTTAAACCTAATCCTAACTTACCTGCATTGCCCGATAAGTCCGTGGTAAATGGATGACGTTGATTAATTAACGTTTGATTGTCATCTTTATTCTCACGCAACCATGCTGCTGTAATATACGCAAGCGATGAGGAATCCATGTGTGAACCAAATTCATACCCTAAAGATAAGCCAACCTCACTGCGTAATGAAGTGAATGGACGCATGTCACCTGTCATATCATTCGATAACTTGATTTCTTTACCCTCAACTTGTAACCATGTAAATTGTCCATAAGGCTGTAACCAACTGTTCTTTGACGTCTTAAGTCGATAACCAGCTTCAAAGGAAGTTCCCAATGCCCTTTGAGTATATGTTCCTTCAATCTCTAAACCATTCGTTGATACGGCTTTTAGAGTATTTTGATAATGATTGTATTTTAAAATACCATCGAGATACCATCCACTATGATCAAAATAAGTGACATAAGCGCCAATACCATAAGTATTGATTCCACTGTTACCCCCCCGTGCATGCGCAACACGGGCACGATCATAACTGCCAAAACCACCTATATAAAACTCTCCATTTTCCCACTCGCCTAAACCATTGATCCCCAAAACGATACCGGTCTGATCCAGTTTAAAATCTATATGCTCTGTCGCAATGCTCTCTTTAGATTTAATCGCATAAGTCCATAAAGCTGCATTCTTTTTACTTTTATCTAGAACTCCTCTTCCCGCACGTACGGTTTGCATTTCATTGTGAAAAACCATCACTGGAGCCACAGACATAGACAATACCGCATCTGTAGAGGGAGTGGTCAAAAAGTGAGAAACTGAAAGTTTCTCACTAAATTGTGGCAAAGGTTGTTCTTTATGAACTGGACGTAAAATCATTTGATCGGCTAAAGATTGAGAAGAGGTTGAAACAGCAGTTTGTTGTTTTTCATCAGAAAGAGGATGAGAACTTCCTGAACCTAAAACTTCAATAACGTGACTTCCAAGAGAGAAAACAGTTGGAGATACAGAAGCCTGAGATTTTTGCCTTAAGTTTTGGCAGTTCTCTCTTCGACGTGGCAATTTTATAACATGCGCTTGTGGTGCTGCAATCGTTGAAAGAGAAGAAACCGATTGATTTTGATTTAAATGCCGCACAGATCTGCTTCTACTACGTGGTAAACTGTTGAGAAATGAAACATTATCAATAAATGCTGCAGATAAATACCAAACTTTTTCGCCCCCACCCTCATCAATTCTCTGTTTTAAACCATACGTATAGGTTCCGCCATCAATAGTTTTAACATTTGCACCAGAAAAGCTTCTCAGGGTAAAATGTGCTCCTCCACTTTGATCAAAAATTAAATCAAGTTCTGTTGAAGAAGGATCAACAATTTCAATACCAGAATCTACGACACTTATTGTATGAAAACCACTCCCATTCTCAATAAAGAGGTAATCACCTTTTCCTTCTGCAAGGCTAACATTAAGGTCAAAATGTAGACTCCCTGCTAGATTATCAATATAAAGCTGAGAGTAATATAAATCATCTTCAGAAGAAGTAAAAATGACTTTTCCTACACCGCTTAACTGCTGAATGCGTGTACTTTTATCGTCAAACCCACGAGCAACGGAGTATAATTGAGCGTCTTCTCCGTTTAATTCAATGTTTTCTACTATAGTTTGTTGACCATTATCTCCAGCATCAAGATGGAGCCCACCAAAATCCTGAACTTTTATTTCTCCTCCTAATATTGCACCAGGAGAAATCCATGAATTAGCATTACCTTCAATCGTTAGATTCTTTACAATTCCACCTGCATAGACTTCTTGAACACCACCAGTGCGTAAAATGACTGTATTTGCTTCACCTCCTGCTAAAACACGCTGCACACCCTCTGAAAAGATTTCAGCATTTACAGCTAAACCGCCGGCTTTTTCTGCAAAGTTATCATCATTAGGAAACCATTTAGCAAGAGTTTGTATTCCTCCACTCATCACTTTTGTTCCCACAGCCATCCCATCATCATATACATTCTGCTGTCCTGGCGTATCACCTTGACCATACAGTATCGTGTTATAAGCGCTGCTCCCCACAATTCCACCATTTACATAACCATCTCCGAAAACAAGCTGCTCCCCACCATAAATTTCAGCTCTCAATGCGGTTCCTCCTCCCTCCACTCTTTGTTTTCCATCCTCGTAAATAATCGTAAATTCTGAAATCCCTTGTTCCCCTACAATCTCAACACCACCATTTTCAATGGTTGTATTTTTACTGAAACCACCAGCTTCAACATAAAGTCTTCCTGATCCCTGAATTGTATTATTAATAGACTTCTTAAGAACACCTTGCTCTCCATCATCAGAGACATAAACTACGTTATCATCACCGAGCCAAGAGCTTTGTAGAATTCCTCCTCCTTCCCCAATGCTGTAATGAATTACATCAGAGATACTAAAATCTTTTGACGATGTCATATTTTCTTCTTTTTCAGGAAGCTTATCTATAGGCGACTCCACATGAGGTGAAGGAATTACAGGAGCAGAAGTTATTTGTGATGTAGCCAAAGACCAAGTCTTTCCCCCATTATCATCTTTTGTCTTTAAGCCATACATGTAAGCTCCACCATCAATCGTACTCGTCTCTTCACCAGAAAAATCTGTCAGAGTAAAATGCGCATTTCCGCTTTGAACATGAATTAAATCAAGCTCCAAAACTAAATTCTGATCTTGTAGAGGAGAATTGGTAATTTCAACACCAGAATCGATAACACTTATGGTGTGATTACCTGATCCTTGTTTTATCAGAAGATAATCACCGCGCTGTTCTGCAAAATTAGTATGCAACCTAAAATGTAAACTCCCTGAAAGATCATTGATCTCAAGTTTAGAGTAATGTGGATTAAACACGGTAGAAGTAAAAATAACACGACCATTCCCACTCAGATTCTCAATCAAAGAACTTTCACCATCTATATTAGAGGCAATCGCGTACAATTTTGTATCTCTGCCATTTAAGACAATTTTTTCTACTTCAGTACGAGATTGCTCTGCACCAGCATAAAGATAAATCCGTCCAGAATCATTAACCGTTGTCTTTCCTTCCAATGTTGCGCCACCATGTAACCATGATTGTGCTTGATCCTTAACGGTTAAATCTTTTACATAACCTCCTAAATCTATTGCCTGAAAAGCAGTCCCTTCTAAAAGAACGCCAATCGCGATTCCTCCCGCTAAAACATGTTGCTGTCCACCAGAAAAGACCTTCGTATCAAAGGCAAAACTGCTATACTCGTCTAGATCCTCTTCTCCATAAAGATTTTGTATCCCTCCTTCCATGATCTGTGTGTTAAAAACCTCTCCATCACCATACACATTCTGATATCCTCGCACTCCATTCTCACCAGAAACGATAGTGTCATAGGCGCTGCTCCTCACCGTCGCACCTTTAATATCAGACTTTCCTGAAACAAATTGCTCACCTCCGTAAATTTTAGCCCCTTCAGCTTTTCCCCCCTCTTTAACCTTTTGTTGCCCACCTTTATGAACAATAGTATCCTGTGAAAGACCCTGTGTTTTAATAAGCTCAGTGCCACCTCTTTGAATTGTCGTATACAAGCTAAAACCACCGCTATAAACGGAAAGCTTTCCACCATCTTTAACTGTATTACTAATTGAAGTTTCTCCATTGCTATCAACTTCCTTGCTACTCGTGTCAAAGCTAGGATCTGCAATAGAAATAGTTGTTCCTTGATCAATTGTGAGTTCTGTAAGTAAATCACTTGATGAACCAGTATATGGTTTCAATACACTATCAAAAACTTGAGAAGTTGTCTCATCAATGGTGTGGTTTGCATCTAAGTACCAAATTTTACCAGTACCCTTATTGTTTCTATGTTTCAAACTGTACCGATAGGTTCCGGCATCAACAGTTCCGATTTTTTCACCAAAAGTGTTTGTCAGAGTAAAATGGGCATTTCCGCTGCGATCAGTAATTAATTTAAGCTTTTTGTAAGAAGAATTTGTAATTTCACGCCCAGAATCAGCCACACTTATTGTGTGAGAACCAGAGCCCCTTTTTTTAATCACAAGATAATCACTAAGCTGCTTGGCAAAATTGACATTAAAATCGAAATGTAAAGAACCTGAAAGATCATCGATATTAAGCTGTGAATAATGCTTATTAGTCCCTAAAGACGTAAAAATAACTCTCCCATTTCCTTTTAAATTCTTAACATTAATCTCAGTTTTTTTGCCGTTATCTTCAGACGCAATAATGTATAGTTTGCTATCTTCTCCATTTAAATTAAGATTTTCTACTTCCGTAACAGCTTCACCATTTCCAGCATAGAGATAGAGGTTGCCAAAATCATTAACATTTGTATCCTTATCTAATATCGCACCGGCAAAAACCCATGATTGTGCTTGATGATTAATTGTTAGATTATCCACGTATCCAGAATCATATATCTTCTGAGTAGCTCTATCGTATAAAGTAACTTCGCTCGCATTCCCTCCTGCAAAGATATTCTGCATACCATTTTTAAAAAGTTCGGTACTCAGTGCAAAAGCCCCCTCATTAATTGTAAAATCTTCATCTTTTATATCGGCTGTATCAGCATCTTCTGAGAAACCGTTATGAAAATTCTCTTTACCATCAAGATTCTGGACACCACCTTTCATAATCTTTGTGTCAACAGCCATCCCCCCACTATAGACACTTTGTATTCCTAGCATTCCATCTGCAGCATGAATTTCAGTGCCATAAGCACTACTTGCCTTATCTTCACGCGACAAACCATCCCCAAGAAACCCCTTACCAAAAATAATCTGCTCACCGCCATGGATTTGAGCCCCTTCTGCATTTGCACCACTCTCAACAATTTGTTTTCCCCCTTTTTTAACAGCGGCATATTCCGAACTGCTCAAGTTTTGGACAAACTCAATCCCACCATGCTCAATTGTCGTATCCCTGCTAACACTTGCTGCATCAATGTAGAGTTTTCCCCCTTCTCTAACCGTATTATTAATGGAATAAGCTGCATCTTTATAGTTAAAGCTATTTATTTCAGAACCTTCAGAGTCACGGTTAGTAATATAGATCGTAGCACCATCGCTTATTATTGAATTTGGGAGTACTTCAAAGAATAGCTTTTCTAATCTCTTCCTTTCCTCTTCTGAAAGATCACTTCCTTCTGCTGTCTGTTTATTCTCTATCTTTTTTGATCCCCCCTTTTTTTCTTTTAGTCCCCTCACTTCCGATAACAACTTTCTTGTCTCTTCTAGGTGTTCACTGATACTTACTGGTGTTAATAACTTTTCTCTTGGTGTAGCTACTCCATATGCACTCGCAATCTTGACAAAAAAACCACTGACCATTAACGCACAAAAACTTAATTTCAATTTGCGTTGCATTATTTACACTCCATAATTTTAAATTTAAATTCTCCCATTTAGAAAAAAGTGCATAGACCAAAACAACACAACGTAATTGCTCAACCTCATGTCTTTTAAGACAGCAAAGCATTCGATGGATTAAGCTTTGACAGATCAAATATACACCATGTGTTTTAAAATGCATGCACAACTAAAAGATTTAATTTTTTAGATACACTTTAAAAGTGTTATAATTGCATCCATGAAAAATATTTTTAATATTTTGAGACACTAAACACTGATCTACGAATAAGATTGATCCCTTAATAGATAAAAATGGCATTAAACTTTAAAGGACACAGCAATGTGAATGAGAGCTGCGTTTATAGCCATCTATTGCCATCTTCTACAGCATTTAAAGCAGTGTCTTTATCTTATTCAATTTGGATAATATATAGAGCACTTATTCATACTCATCAGCCCATAATCATTGTTCTAATATATAACGAAGTGTCATAATATTGACTCGACACTGATTTGAAATTTCTATAGTTATAGTCAGTTAACTCGTCATTTGATTTGTCATATACTGAAAGGGACATTCTATTCATGTCTATAAACTCAGAAATGAAAGCTACAAGCAACAGAAACTCCCCTCGTCGGATTTTATTTGCAAGCCTTATTGGCCCAACAATTGAATTCTTTGATTTTTATGTCTTTGGCACTGCCGCAGCTCTTATATTTCCTCATGTGTTTTTTCCAACACAAAATGATCAAATTGCCATTTTACAATCTTTCCTAATATTTGGAGCAGCCTTTTTTGCCCGCCCTTTTGGATCAGTTGTTTTTGGACATTTTGGAGATAAAATTGGAAGAAAAGCAACACTTATCGCTTCTCTTCTCACAATGGGTCTTTCAACAGTCATTATTGGTTTTCTTCCTACTTATGAAATAGCTGGGTGGTTTGCCCCTTTCCTCTTAACCTTGTGCCGTATTGGACAGGGAATTGGATTAGGAGGAGAATGGGGAGGAGCTGTTTTGCTCGCTACAGAAAATGCCCCTCCAGAAAAGCGCGGCTGGTATGCAATGTTCCCCCAATTAGGCGTTTCAATAGGTTTGTTTTTATCTATTGCTGTTTATTTGGGTCTGCTGCATTTCCTTGATCGTGAAGAACTTTTAGCCTGGGGATGGCGTATTCCTTTTATTGCTTCAGTTGTTTTTATGATTATAGGATTATGGGTCCGTCTTTCAATCAATGAAACTGTTCAATTCAAAAAAACTCTTGAAAGTAAAAAACATGTCAAAGTTCCTATCATAGATGTCTTTTTAAAATGTCCACGAATCCTATTTCTTGGAATATTTTCTGGTATGGCAACTTTTGTTTTGTTTTACTTGGTTACTACATATTTGCTAAGCTATTCAACAAACCATTTGCAATTGCCATTTCATCAAGCTCTTCAAATCGAAATTGTCGGTGCTATTTTTTGTGGGATTTTTACTGTCATCACGGGAAGACTCGCTGACCGTATTAGACGTAGAACTTTGATGATTTGGATTACAATCATCACCGGTATTTATTCTTTCGCAATTCCTTATTTCTTAAATTCTGGAGTTATAGGAGTCCTTGCAATGTCTGTTATCGGTTTGTCTCTCATGGGAATGATATACAGTCCTCTTGGTGCTGTTTTGGCTTCACCATACCCAACAGCAATTCGATATACCGGTTCTTCTATTACTTTCAATTTATCTGCTATTATAGGAGCATCTCTCGCGCCTTATATTGCAGAATATCTGGTGCAACATTTCGATACATCTTATATCGGTTATTATTTGCTTCTTGCTTCTTTTATTTCACTGATTTGCTTCGTCGGATTTACAGATGATGAAATATCCAACTAAAATATAATAATGAAGAATAAAATAAGGACTGGCGGCAAAAATGCTGCCAGTTTCGTTTTTAAAGACAGGGGTTGAGGTATTTTCCACCACAATATTCCTGCAAACAAAGCACTCAAAAAGAAAAATAAAAAATCTGCAATATTGCTTATATAAGAAACAGCAAACATTTCTGATAAGATATGCGTTGTCCCCAACCATGAAACGCAAAAGAAGGCCAACATCACAGCCCATAAAACAAGCAAAATTCGATCAATAATTATCATTATGGCGTTTCGTTTTTTTAATTATAGTCCATATATTTAACATGCCTAAAAGAAAAATCACAATAAAAACCCAACGCCCTCCCCCTGAGCCTTCCGTAATAAAAAGTGCAGGATTTACTATTCCCAGTAATCCTATAAAAATCAGAACAATAGATACAAGACGCATTAAACCTGTTTTTCCCAGCGACGATCTTCAGTCTGTTGCCAATACGTTAAATTATGATTTTCCATTTTATATTTTTTCCACTGTGCACGAACGAGATTCAACTGCTCTTCACTTCTACCATCAAATATCACGACAAGCCGTTGATAAGCATCAATATCCGAACAAACAGCTCCCTCTATGAGAAAACGAATCTTTGAATCATTCGGATTTTCTTGTCCTGTCGTAAGAAATACAGGCTGAACGTTTGGATATTGATCACACTCCGTTCCATGTCCAATAAATGATTCATCAGTATAAACCCATAAATGTATATCTATAGAATCGCGTTGTTCTTTACTCACACACTGTATTGTTACTTTACCAAAACGAGCCAATGCACGCTCCACAAGCGTCGGCAAAATATCCTTCAGCGTTGACTGCGTCAAATGATAGAATAAAATATCCAATCTCTTAAGCCTTCATCATTCTTTATAAAAAAGCTAACATCTTTTTAAAAAAACTTCTATATCCCTAATACAAAGGAAACGGTTCAAGATATAAATCCTCTTTTTTGATTGAGATGCATTATCTTTTTGCACGTGTCTTTAAAAGACAAAAATTTTTATCTTCAACGTTAATAAAAAAGTTTTTTAAGTTATTTTCTAGATTCTTCTAGATTCTTTGTAGACTATAGTTGAAAATAAAATATAATGTACGGAAAATTTAAAGAGGACCTCATAGGCAATTTTATATTATTTATTTGGTAAAAATATCCAATTCATGAAAGGATATTTTTTCAAACTTTATTACATTTTAACCGAAAGCAGTAAGAATATTTGCTATCGAATTAAAAACTGAGGATTTTCCCCAATTTATGCGTATTATTGAGTTCTACATCCTGAAACGTGTCCTTGTTTTGTTTAGTTCTGTCATGATTGCAGCAGTGGGCGTTAGTTGGACTATACAAATTCTTGCACGGATAAACTTTCTCACAACAAGTAAACAAACACTCCTCACAGTCTTACAATTTTCACTCTCATTGGTTCCTTCTGTTATTTTTGTTGTCATTCCGTTTGCATTAGTCATCGCAATTACAACCATCCTCTCAGCAATGCATCAAGACTCAGAACTTGCTGTCATCAATGCCTCTGGTTTTCCTAAAAGTACTGTTTGGAAACCTATCCTTCTTCTTGCTATTGTTGCATCCTGTATCTCCTTTTCTATAGCTAATTTTGTTGTTCCTCAAGCGCGTCTTCATATGCGACAAATGCTAGCAAGCGCTCATTTTGATCTTATTAATCTATTCATTAGTGAAGGGAGCTTCCAAAAACTCGCCAATAACCTTTACATAGAAATTGGCGAACGAAATCCAAATGGAACACTTGAACGCCTTTTCATTGCCGACCAGCGTGATCCTAAGACTGATCTTTTTTATTATGCAACAGACGCATCCATTGTGAGCAATAAAAACGGCAGTTTTCTGGTTCTCAATAACGGTGAAATAGAAAGAGTCAATCATCAAAATAACAGTGTTTCAATCGTGCAATTTAGCTCATATACTTTTAGCCTAGGAGAGTTTATCCCCGGTGATAAAACACCTACTCTTTATCCAAAAGATCGGTCTCTTTCTTATTTACAAAACCCTGACCCAAAAGATCCCTACTATCAACGAAAACCACTCCAATATAAAGCTGAATTTCACCGCAGACTAACACAATGGCTCTACCCTATTGTTTTTTCACTTATTGCATTAGCAGCGGCAGGGGATGTACGCTCCCATCGACAAGCTCGTCATTCCGCAAATCTCTCGGCAATTGCCCTTTCTTTTCTGGTGTATTGGATAGGATATTTTTTCGCAGAAAAGGCAAAAAGCGATCTTGCATACGTTCCTCTCCTTTATATTATACCTATAGGAACAAGTGCATTTGTCTTTTTTATGCTTTTAACGAATCATAAAATTGGGCTTCCCACAAAAGTTAATGAGATACTTCAAATCGCTTTTCAAAAAATAATGAACAAATTTGAACATCGAAAATCTCAAGATTCCTCGGATGAAATATCATGATTGGGTGGACACTTGGACGATATTTTTTTATACGGTATCTTAAAATAACTTGTTATTTCTGGGGAAGCATTTTTGTTCTTGCTCTTTTAATCGATTTCACAGAGAATTCTGGTAGGCTATCTTCCCTTCCGCATTATACAGCAAAAGATGCATTTTTCCTCTCTGCTTTACGCATCCCTTTTATCATGCAACAACTTATCCCTTTCATTGCACTCTTTTCTGCAATGGCAACGCTTATCTCGCTCAACAAAAAACTTGAACTTGTAGTAACTCGTTCAATCGGTGTTTCTGCATGGCAATTTCTTATGCCAGCTTGTTTTGGAGCTTTTCTTTTGGGATTATTTTCAATTCTTCTCATTAATCCACTTGCTGCATGGGGATTTTCTCAAGCAGAAAAAAAGATGACTGAATGGCGCAATCACAATGTACTAACACCTCTTCACAATACAAGTATCCACTGGTTAACACAACGTACAAATTTAGCCAGAACAACCATTGGTGCCAAATCTATCACCGATCAAGGACTTTCTCTTCTCGATGCAACCTTTGTACAATACAATGACAATGCAACCGTTAAAAATTGGATTAACGCCCCAAAAGCAACCTTGACTAATGGATTTTGGCTATTAACAAATGGAACAATCTATAAAATAGGGCATCCTCCTGAAAAATTTACCGTGTTGCAAATAAAAACCAATCTAAAACCTGAATTTTTAACGGAACGTTTAGTGAATCCCGCAACTATTCCATTTTACCAATTGCCAAAAAAAATTATGATTGCACGTTCATTTGGCTATTCTGCTAATAATTTTGATATGTATTTCCAATCTTTGATTGCATTACCGGCATTGCTTGTGGCAATGACCCTCATTGCAGCAACTGTATCTTTAAATTTTACACGTTTTGGGCAATCTAGAATGTTGATTCTTGGTGGCGTAATAGCTGGGTTTATGCTTTATGTTATTTCCGTACTTGTTCAAGCTTTCGGTAATGCTGGATATATTCCACCAATTATTGCAGCTTGGACACCCGTTGTTATTGCGTTATTCTTAGGAATCTCTTTTTTACTTCATAAAGAGGATGGCTAAGTGAAAGCATTAACACTTAAAAAAACTATTTTAACAAAATTAAGTGCTCTCGCTTTTAAAAGTGTTGTGGGGGTTATTTTAGGAAGTGCTTTGTCTTATTGTGCGCACGCTCAAAGCCTTCAATCTCCTTCTCAAAGTCGCATTCAAAATCTGGAACCTCCTCTTTTGCTCTCTGCGGATGAACTCATCTACAATCGTGATGAAAACACTGTTTCTGCACACGGTAATGTCCAAATCAAATATGATGGCAATAAAGTTGTCGCTCAAAAAATTATTTACAATCAAAAAACAGGACGGCTTATAGCACAAGGGAACGTTGAAATTACTCAAAAGGATGGTAATAAAATTTATTCCAACCAAATTGATATGACCAAAGATCTTGGCGAGGGTTTTGTAAACGCCCTACGTATTGATACAGCCAACAATGTTCACTTTTCAGCCCAAAATGCTACACGCAAACACAATCACATAACAGTCTTTGAAAATGCAACCTATACAGCCTGTGAACCTTGCTCTTATAAACCAGATAGAGACGTCCTATGGAAAATTAAAGCAAGAAAGATCATATGGAATAATAGCGTCAAAAAAATTCGGTTTGAAAATAGCAGTTTTGAAGTTTTTGGTGTACCGATTATAAAATTTCCAAATTTTGAGATCTATGATCCAACTGTCAGGCGTGCTAGCGGTCTGCTTACTCCTCATTTTTTTTATACTGATTATCTCGGTATGGGGATAAAGAATTCTTATTTCTGGAATCTCGCCCCCCATTATGATTTTACCCTTTCTTCTACGGTTTATACCCAACAAGGGCTTTTAACCGAAGGGGAATGGCGTCAGCGTTTAAAAACGGGACGTTATAACATTCGCTTTGCTCATATATATCAAATGAAACCGCATAGATTTGATAATGATACGATTGATGCCCAACATAAAAACCGTTATATGCTGGCGACAAAGGGGAATTTTCGTATTAATTCACACTGGACTTATGGATGGGATATTCTTGCACAATCAGATCGGCATTTTAGTCGTGCCTATAAACTTGAAAACTATAACAATCCTACACAACTTTCTCAGATCTATCTGAATGGTCTTGCAGGAAAAAATTATTTTGATATGCGTTTTTATCATTTTAAAGTTCAAGATTCAATATTGAATGATCCTCATTATGAACGTCACTCTCGGCAAGCGTGGGTCTTACCACGCATCGATTATTTTTTCACACCAGATGAACCCATTTATAATGGAGAGCTTACCTTCCATAGTAATATGCAATCAGTTTATCGTCGCCATGCTGACTTCAGTTCACCCGACCAGAACGGAAACCCTCTCAACACAGTAAAACTTTCTGGTATGGCTGGAAATAGTTTGCGTTTAACAAACGAGCTTCAGTGGAAAAAGCGCTTCAACACGCACAACGGACTCATCTTAACCCCTCTTCTCTCTCTACGAGCTGATATCATTACAACCAATGCAAGCGAAAATCACACAGATTCTATAGAAAACAATGCCTTATCCGCAATTCATGGTTCAGCAATTCGTGGCATGGCAACAGCAGGATTGGAACTACGCTATCCCTTCCTCATTACAGCTGATCATTCTACACATATTATAGAACCAACTGCACAAATTTTTATACGCAATAATGAACAATATATTGGACAAATTCCTAATGAAGATGCTCAAAGCTTTGTCTTTGATGCAACCACTCTCTTTCAACGAGACAAATTTTCTGGTTATGATCGTGTAGAAGGTGGTACAAGAGCCAATATAGGTATAAGATATTCTGGAAGCCTTAATGATAATTGGTCTCTTTATGGTCTCATTGGACAATCCTTCCATCTAGCAGGAAAGAATTCTTTTGCAGACAAGGACTTTATCAATGTCGGTACTCATTCTAGCTTAGAGGCAAAACGTTCAGACTATGTTGCAATGTTTGGTACAACCCATAAAAGTGGTTTTTCCTTAGAAACGCGTGGACGCTTTGACAAAAAAACAGGAAAAATCCGCCGTAGTGAAATCGAAGCATCACAAAAATGGCAAAATTTTTGGGCGGCTCTACAATATGCCTATATCGCAAAGCAACCAGATTATGAATATTCTCAAGAGCGCCAAGAAATTTCTTTTCAAACAGGACTTAAATTAGCAGATTATTGGTCCATTAATAGCAACGCCGGTTATGATTTAGTATCTGGTACATTTATAAAGCGAGGAATTAGCTTGAGTTATATGGATGAATGTTTCGGGTTAACATTCGGTTATCAACAGGTAACGAATCCAGGCAGGAAAGCACCCTTGCAAAACTTTAATTTCTCTCTTTCATTGCGTACGATTGCAGATATCGGAAAAAAGATAGATTAATTTATAAAGGGAATGTATCAGTCATTTAACTTATCATTGTTTTTATGAAAGAAAGCGTGTATTTTAAGTTGTTGATGAGAATTAATAAACAATGCGAAAGCCTATTTACATGAATAAATTGAAAAAGCGTTTTCTTGCTTTATTTTATATTGCATCTTTGAGCGTAAGTAGCCTGCTAATAAATGGATTTTTGATTCCGACAGTCTTTGCGCAGACCTCTATTGTTGTTACAGTTAATGGCAACCCCATCACAAATTATGATATACAAAGACGCCTTGCTTTTCTCAGGCTACAACAAAAGCAAGGCAATTTGGTGGCACAGGCTAAAAAAGAGCTTATTGATGAAAAGCTAAAAAATATTGAAATAAAACGTCGTAATATTGAAGTAAGCAATGATGAAGTTGATAGAGCTTTTGAGAATTTTGCGACACAAAATAATATGACGATTGATCAGCTCAACCAGATTCTGATCCAAACTGAGATCACAGTGCAACACTTTAAAGATTACATCCGTGGACAAATAGGATGGGGGCGTCTTGTTAGCGCACGCTATCAAGCTGAAACAGGTATGATTAGCGAACAAGAAGCTGTACGCAGAATATTAAAAAATGGTGGTGTAAAACCTTCAACCAACGAATATACATTACAGCGAATTGTTTTTGTCATTCCTGCACATCGTCGTTCAGAGATCTTTGAAAGACGTCAAAGAGAAGCAAGTAATTTTCGCGCACATTTCCGTGGATGTGCCAATGCTCACAATCAAGCAAGAGGTATTTTAGACGTTACTATCCGCCACTTAGGAAAGTTTCTGGAGCCACAACTTCCTAATGCATGGGAACAAGCTATTCTTGAAACGCCTGCTGGAAAAATGACAAAATTACAAGAAACATCTGATGGAATCGAAGCAATTGCTGTCTGCAAAATAAAAAGAGTTTCTGATGATTATGTCGCTCGACTGATATTTTCTCTTCAAGATAGTAAAAAAAGAAGCCCGCAAAAACTTGAAGAATTAAGCGACAAATATTTAGGAGAACTGCGCCGAGTGGCACGCATTCAAAATTCATAATGGCTGCTCTTATTGTTAGCGGTGGTGATCCTGCCGGAATTGGTCCTGAAATAGTACTAAAAGCGTGGAATTTGCGTGTTACGCGCCAAATTCCACCTTTTGTACTTCTTGCTGATCCAGATGTTATTCGTTCGCGCGCTCGTTTTTTACAGATTGATGTTGAGGTGCAATCTGTTTTAATCAATAATCCTGCAAAAAATTTTCAAAAAGCTCTTCCTATCATACCGTTAAAAAACAAACAAAGTGATCAATTAGGTATACCTTCATCGAAAAATACAGCTGGAATTATTGAAGCAATTAAACGCTGTGTTCAATTGATTCAAAATGGCCATGCATGTGCACTTATCACTTGTCCTATTGCAAAAAAGAGTCTTTATGATGCCGGTTTTCGATTTCCAGGTCATACAGAATTTTTAGCCGATTTAGCCCATAAAGCTTTTCATAAATGTTATCATCCAGTTATGATGTTAGCAGGACCTCGATTAAAAACAGTACCAATAACTGTTCATATTCCATTTAAAAATGTTCCTTCACAGCTTACCCGTGATTTAATTATTCAAACGGTACTTATTACTGAATATGACTTAAAAACAAGGTTTAAAATAACGTCACCCCGACTAGCTGTTGCTGGTCTTAATCCTCATGCTGGAGAAGGAGGTGCAATGGGAAAAGAAGATATTGAAATTATCACTCCTGCTATTGAATATCTTAAAAAGAAAGGACTCAATATTGCAGGCCCGCTGCCTGCCGACACAATGTTCCATGAATGCGCAAGAAAAGCATATGACGTTGCCATTTGTATGTATCATGATCAAGCCCTTATCCCTGTTAAGACATTAGACTTTGATAGCACTGTTAATGTCACGTTAGGTCTACCTTTTATTCGCACGTCTCCAGATCACGGAACTGCTTTTGACATTGCTGATAAAGGGATAGCCTCTCCCGAAAGCTTTATTGCTGCTCTTAAACTTGCAAATCAACTTGCAAAAAATAGTTTAAACCCATGCCAATAGATAATCTCCCTCCTCTGCGTGAGGTCATTGATATATATGGATTACAAGCGCATAAATCTTTGGGGCAGAATTTTCTTTTTGATCTTAATTTAACATCTAAAATTGCTCATCAAGCAGGCAATATAGAAGGAAAACCTGTTCTTGAAATTGGTCCTGGTCCTGGAGGTCTCACACGTGCCTTGCTAGCAAAGGGTGCCATTGTAACAGCAATAGAACGCGATGAGCGCTGCATACCGGCTCTCTTAGAAATAGAAAAACACTATCCTAAAAAATTAAAAGTTATTTGTAATGATGCACTGAAGCAAGACTTCTCAAAACTCTTTGAAACAAGCCCTGTAAAACCGCGCATTATTGCAAATCTTCCCTATAATATTGGGACACAACTCTTATTAAATTGGCTTTTAACTGAACCATGGCCTCCTTTTTATGAATCAATGACATTGATGTTTCAACGTGAAGTTGCCAAACGGATTACAGCTAAACCTCAATCTACTCATTATGGACGTCTTAGTGTCCTAACTGGCTGGCGTACCACTGCTAAAATTGCTTTTGATGTCCCCCCTCAAGCCTTCATACCAATACCTAAAGTAACGTCTTCTGTTGTTCATATTATTCCGCGAACACAACCTCTTGCCTGCTCTGCACAAAAACTAAGCCTCGTCACAAAAACCGCCTTTGGACAAAGACGAAAAATGCTTCGTCAAAATCTCAAAATACTTGGAGGTGAAGAGCTATTAGAAAAAGCTGGAATTGATGGAACGCGCCGTGCTGAAACGCTCTCGATTTCTGAATTTGTAACTTTAGCGCATCTAGTGCTCTAAAAAATGCACTTTGTGTTATAAAACCTTTTTTAATCACAACATTTATCGATTTTTTCAGCAATAAGCCCATCAACAAAAGAGCCAAGATAAGAACAACGCTCACGTTTTACGGTTTCAGCTAAATAAATTGATTTAATAAAAGATAAAGACTGATCTAAATCTTCGTTAATCACAACATAATCATAAGAAAGCCAATGCTTTAACTCCGTTCGTGCATTTTCCAATCGCAAATTGATGATATCTTGACTATCTTCTGCTCGACGATGTAAACGCGAAACAAGCTCTTTCATTGATGGTGGAAGAATAAAAACAGATACAGTGTCTCCTAGCATCTTTTTTTGCAGCTGCTCGGTACCTTGATAATCGATATCAAATAACATATCTTGGCCAGCATTCAATGCGTTTTCAACAGTTTCACGTAAAGTGCCATAATAATTTCCGTGAACTTCTGCCCACTCAATAAATTCATCCCTATCACGCTTATATTCAAACTCTTCCTTTGAAATAAAGTAATAATGCAGCCCATCTACTTCACTAGGACGCCTTTTCCTTGTGGTCATACTTACGGAAAGCTCTAATTGTCCCTCTTTTAGAAGTAATCGAGAAATTGTTGATTTACCAGCACCTGAAGGCGAAGAGAGAATAAATAAAAAACCGCGGCGTTGATTTATTTTTATAGCACTCAATTTACTTTCAAAGACTGTCATTACATCACTCTACTTTGTTCATAAATGTTTCTCCAAAATTTGAATTATACATTATCTCAACCTCTCCCCTAATCAATGTGTTTTCTTAGCAATTCTCAATGTTATTTTGCTCTTTTTTGAGATAAGGTATTAGCAGTATATTCACTTTTTTCTTAAATATTTTTATCCATACGCCAACCCACTTGTGACAGACAAGAAAATGATTTTTTATCATTCTCATAAAAAATTTAAATAGAAAAATTTTACTATATTTGGGATTCTCATTTACGATGCAAAAAGATGTGTTATCACTATAAATTCAATGTTTTGCCTTTAATTCTCGCCACTTGCGAACATTCATATTATGTTCCTCTAAAGTTCGAGAAAAAACATGCCCTCCTGAACCATCAGCAACAAAATAAAGTGCATCACTGATTGGTGGATGTGCCACCGCTTTTAAAGAATCTCGACCTGGATTTGCAATAGCCGTTGGGGGCAAACCATTAATTTTATAAGTATTATATGGTGTTTCCTTCTCAAGATCTGAACGATAAATTGCACGACCGGATGGTTTTCCTTTTCCTCCGAAGAGACCATAAATTACTGTTGGATCCGATTGAAGACGCATATGCTTTGTAAGGCGGTTATAAAATACCGCAGCAACCATTGGTCTTTCTGCTGCAATTCCCGTTTCTTTCTCAACAATTGAGGCTAATATAACAAATTCATCAATTGATTTAATGGGTAAATCAGGTGAACGCGTAGCCCATATAGCATGAATTAATTTTGTCTGTCCTTCACGCAACCTGTTTACAATCTCTTTACGCGTTGTTCCCCGAATAAAACGAACAGTATCCGTCATTAAATAACCTTCTGGAGGCAAAATTTTTGGAAGGTCTCCAATCAAAATTTCATTCGCAGCTAATCGATCGAAAACTTGCTGAACCGTTAAACCTTCAGGTACTGTAAATGTATACTCTATAGATTTTCCTTTCACAAGAATATCCATAATATCCTGCATCGAAGCATGAGCTGGAATTAAATATTCACCAGCCTTCAGATGCGTTGTTTTTTGGTGATAACCAACCCCATAAACAAAAATATCTGATGATCGAATGAAACCATGTTTTTCTAGCAATGAAGCAATTTCACGAATTCCGGTACCAGGATGGATAAGAACAATTTGTTCTTCCTCAATTTTTCCCTTTTCTTCAAAAATACTTTTTCCAATATAAAGAGGAATACTTATGGCAAAAAGAATAATCACAATCAGCATAAGAAAAAAATGACCGAGAATGACCAACGGATTACGGACGATAGATGATTTCTTTCGTTTTTTATGTATTAACATGTCATAACTATCTGCTAAATGATTCGAAGAGGAATCACTTACGTCCTTTAATGATTTCCATTTTTCACATCGGACATAACCCCTCAATAGCGATTAAGGATAATATTATAATTTCTCATTCACCTTATAATAAAGTAGAAAACTCAAAAGCAAAAATTAAATAAAAATACTTATTATCCCCTAAAACGTCGCATCACCAACGATGCATTTGTCCCACCAAATCCAAAAGAATTAGAAAGAATCGTATCAATCTTTCGTTCACGCGGTTTGTGTGGTACAAGATCGATTTTTGTTTCAATCGATGGATTGTCAAGATTAAGTGTCGCTGGGGCTATATTATCCCGTATAGCTAAAATAGAAAAAATAGCCTCAGCAGCACCGGCTGCACCAAGTAAATGCCCGATAGATGATTTCGTTGATGACATAGAAACTTGTGGTGCATAACTCCCTAAAACACGCTCAACAGCCGCTAGCTCTATGGAATCAGCCATCGTAGATGTACCATGAGCATTAATATAATCAAGTTCACTCACATTCACTTGTGCACGCTTAAGAGCAGCTATCATACTACGCTGAGCCCCTTCACCACTTTCTGAAGGCGCTGTAATGTGGTAAGCGTCACCAGATAAACCATAGCCAATAACCTCAGCATAAATACGCGCTCCTCGTTTTTTGGCATGTTCCAGCTCTTCTAAAACAACAACTGCCGCTCCTTCCCCCATCACAAAACCATCACGATCAGTATCATAAGGACGTGACGCCCGTTCAGGATCATCATTGCGACAAGTAGAAAGAGCTCTACAAGCTGCAAAACCTGCAAGAGATATCCGATTTATTGGAGATTCGGTTCCCCCTGCCACCATGACATCTGCATCACCAAACATAATCAAACGTGCCGCATCACCAATCGCATGCGCCCCTGTTGAACAAGCCGTTACAACAGAATGATTAGGCCCCCGTAAACCATATTGAATAGACACATAACCAGAAGCAAGATTAATCAAACGACCTGGAATAAAAAAAGGAGAAACACGACGTGGGCCCTTATCACGAAGCGTATAACCAGCTTCAACAATACCCTCAACTCCCCCAATTCCCGAACCAATTAACACACCTGTACAAATCTGATCTTCATCACTCTTAGGAAACCATTCGGCATCTGCAAGCGCTTGGTTAGCAGCAGCCATTGCATAAACAATAAATGCATCAACTTTACGTTGCTCTTTAGGTTCCATATACAAATCAGCATTATAAGTCCCCTCTGTTCCATCCCCTAAGGGGATACGCGCAGCAATCTGGCATGGCAAATCTGACACATCAAACTCTGTGATACGTCGGACACCACTTCTTCCTTCAAGAAGTCGTTTCCAACTATATTCAGTATTACCAGCTAATGGAGATACCAACCCTAAACCAGTAACAACAACACGTCTCATAACTTCTAACCTTGAACTAAACTTCACCTCTCAAAGCTCTCTTTTCAAAAGAGCTCCGAAGAATATAGGCAAAAGCAATTCATGCCTTTGCCCTTTAGTAATCACGCAGAAGCTTTATCAATGAACTTGACTGCATCGCCAACTGTGAAAATCGTTTCAGCAGCTTCATCTGGAATTTCTACCCCAAACTCTTCTTCAAAAGCCATAACGAGTTCAACCGTATCAAGGCTATCAGCCCCTAGATCATCGATAAAGCTTGCATTTTCTACAACTTTATCAGCATTAACCCCAAGATGTTCCACGATAATTTTCTTAACGCGCTCTACTGTATCACTCATGTTGAAATCCTCGAATTTATATTTTCCTATAATTTGGTTAACTATATCGGTTCATCTAATCAAGCAATAGATGCATTACTTTAAAAGATTTTAGTAATGATTTAAAACATCCTGTGGATATCCCCTACAAAATGAACCAATCTGACATTCCGACATCAATTGATCAACGACCATATTAAAGAAATAGATGCATCTATCCATTTCAATCGTTACTATCTAAAATAATACAACTCATAAATCAATGTGGAATAAAATAAATACTCAAATCATTGCCATTCCACCATTGATATGGAGTGTTTGACCTGTCATATAGGCTGCTTCATCGCTTGCTAAATAAACAGCAGCAGCGGCTATTTCTTGCCCACTTCCCATACGCTTCACCGGAATCGCAGCCATAATGGCTTCTTTTTGCTTTTCATTAAGCTTGTCTGTCATTGCGGATTTAATAAATCCTGGAGCAATACAATTGACCGTGATGTTTCGCGAAGCAATTTCTTGTGCCAATGCTTTAGAAAAACCTATCAAGCCTGCTTTTGCAGCACAATAATTCGTTTGTCCAGGGTTTCCCACAACACCAACAACAGATGTAATGTTAATAATCCTTCCATAACGGCGGCGCATCATAGAATGTATTAATTCACGCGTCAAAAGAGAAGCAGCTGTTAGGTTAACTTCTAAAACATCATCCCAGTCTTTATCTTGCATACGCACAAAAAGACCATCCCTAGTGATTCCCGCATTGTTAACCAAAATATCGACGCCATCCATTTCTCTTTCTGCAACTTCAGCCAATTGTTTAATCGATTGGCGTTCAGAAAGATTAGCGGGAAATACAAAAACATTCTGCCCTAATTCTGCCGCCACTTCTCTAAGCTTTTCTTCGCGTGTTCCATGAAGTCCAACAATGGCTCCTTGTGCATGAAAGCAGCGTGCAATTGCCTCACCAATTCCTCCCGAAGCCCCCGTTACAAGAGCTTTACGTCCTGTTAATCTAAACATTTTTTAACTCCTTATAGATTAAACGCCGAGCATACCTAGCGCTGATTCTATTTCATCAACTGTTCCAATGGTTACCCCCTTTATATCTTTGTTAATACGACGCGTTAAACCTGTTAATACTTTTCCAGAACCAACTTCAAAAAGCGTATCAACTCCATTAGCAGCGATCCATTCTATTGTTTCACGCCATCGCACCCTCCCAGTCACTTGTTGGACAAGAAGAGTAGTAATACGCTCTGGATTGCTCTCAGGTGCAACAGAAACATTGGCAATCAAAGGAACAATAGGGGACATTTTGTTAACAGTCAAAAGTGCTTTCTTCATGGCATCAGCAGCAGGTTGCATTAAAGATGAATGAAAAGGTGCAGAAACAGGAAGAAGAAGTGCACGTTTTGCACCTTTTTTTGATGCAATCTCTACCGCTGCCTCAACTGCTTTTGCTTTACCGGAAATAACAATTTGCCCACCACCATTATCATTAGCAATCTGACATAGTCCTTCTCCAGAAACAGTTTCACAAATTTCTTCCACAATGTGCTCTTCTAAACCAATTAATGCAGCCATAGAACCTTCACCAACCGCGACAGCAGCCTGCATAGCATTGCCACGAATACGCAAAAGTCTTGCCGTATCTGTGAGAGTAAATGTACCAACAGCACAAAGAGCCGAATATTCGCCTAAAGAATGACCAGCAACAAACCTTACCTTTTCTTCTATACGAAGCCCTAATTGTTTCATCACACGAATGACAGCCATAGATACAGCCATTAATGCCGGTTGTGCATTTGCTGTTAACGTTAAAACATCTGCAGGTCCTTCAAAAATGATCTTTGATAATTTCTCACCCAAAGCATCATCAACTTCCTCGAAAACCATCCGTGCGACAATAAATTGCTCTGCAAGCGCTTTCCCCATACCAACAAGTTGACTCCCCTGCCCTGGAAAAATAAAAGCTGCACCCATTTATCAACTCCTAAAACTGTACAATTAAATTATTTTCTTTTGACCTTATTCATCCGCACAAATCAAGATAAAGCCCTTTATTTAAAACGAATACCACACTTAAAATTATATTTTAAAGGCGGAATTTGATATAAAAACTTAGGGAAATAGGGTGCTATAAACTGAATAACACCGAAACTTATGAGACTTCCTAAAAGTGCACCTGCTAAAATATCAAAGGGATAATGTACACCCACAAAGATGCGCGCCCAACAGATTAAGCATAAAAACACTACGGCAAATTTAAAAGTAACTTTGTATCGGTAAAAATAAAAGTTAGCTGCATAAGATGCAATGGTCAAGGCATGATTACTAGGAAAAGAAGCTGTTGCACGATGTTGAATAAGCGGTGTCGTCAGCCCTACCACGAATGGGCGAGGATGAAAATAAAAAAGAGAAATGAGATAACCTATGAAAAGAGATGCACAAATACTCATGCAAATGCTTAGCACAACACACCGCTCCCTCTCCCCACCACAAAACCACAACGCACAAAGATGGAGAGGAATAATATAAATTAAAAACTTTGCACAAAAAATACTAAACAAAACTACAATCGACCAAGCTTGATGATTGCCGACAAACATTTCAAAGAGTGTAACATCAATCTGGTTTAAAAAGTCCATTTTTCCCTCCTTTGCCTTTATATTACAGTATTATCTTTTTGTAGAAGAAGGAAATATATTAAGATTTAACAAATCAATTTTTTTATGTGCATAAACTTGCTATTTTAAAAGATAACCTGTAGATATGAAATATTCGTTGCCGGCACTTTAGCTGGAGGTTGAACGGAGGGCTGTAAAATATCAGTAGGAAATACAATGTTTCCGGCCTCCCGTATCTCCGCTCTGAGATGTCTCGAATTGTAAACGCGTCCTTTCTTCTTTGGATTTCCAAAAAAGACAAGTCGCAGAGGCTTTGCGCTAAAACCGGTGAAATTTAATTGAAGAAAGGCAAAACAATGGCTCTTTATGAACATATGTTCCTTGCCCGACAAGACATTGCACCGCAGCAAGTTGATGAACTTTTGAGTCTCTACAAAGGTGTCATTGAAGCGCATGGTGGAAAAGTTGGGCGTATAGAAAATTGGGGACTTCGTCCTCTTGCTTACCGTATTCGTAAAAACCGTAAAGCTTATTATGTCTTAGTCAATATTGATGCACCAGCTTCAGCAATTGCTGAAGTGGAGCGTCAGATGCGCATCAATGAGGATATTTTGCGTTATATGACCATTCGCGTAGAAAAACACGAAAAAGAAAAATCTGCTATGCTCTCACACCTTGATCGCAATAGTCACATTGGACATGATGAAGAGCGTCCTCGTTTTCCACGTCGTCAACGTGAAAATACTATAGAAGGGGTAGAATGATGACTGATACTAATCAAAACTCTGCACGTCGCCCCTTTCATCGTCGTCGTAAAACATGTCCTTTTTCAGCGACCAATGCTCCCAAAATTGATTATAAAGACATCAAGTTGTTACAACGTTATATTTCCGAACGTGGGAAAATTGTTCCTTCACGGATTACTGCTGTTAGTCAGAAAAAACAGCGTGAATTAGCTAATGCTATCAAACGTGCTCGCTTTTTAGGCTTACTTCCGTACGTTATAAAGTAAGCAATCAATACACTATGCAACTGGAGAGTTTCTCCAGTTGCATTTCTTATATGGTTAAAAAATAGCTTGTTGTATCCTATGTTAAGCTATTAAATGTCAAAGTTGGGGTATTGACACGCCTCTAACTGCAGAAAGCAGGACAGCAATAAATGAAAAAAAATCGTACTTATGAGATATTAACCGGTATTTTGGCAGGATTATTTGCTGTCGTGATAGGACTGGCAATCATCAGTGTTGCAAATATCGCGCCCTTTTTTTCTCTTCTTCTTGGCTGCTTTCTTTCATTGCCAATTTTTATTGTTGCGTTCGGTCAAGGAACATTAGCCAGTCTCATCGCCCTCATAAGTGCCACTGTTGTTCTTATCATAACCACTAATACCTATATTGCTCTTGGCTTTATGTTCTTATTTTTCCTTCCTGCTGTCTATGCTTCTTGGCTTCTTGGGCTTGCACGACCAGCGCAAAAAGAAAACGAACTGATATGGTATCCATTGTCATCGGTTATTTTTCATTTAACTAATTTTATCGCTCTTATAGCAACTTTCATTGGGCTCTATGTTCAAACACGTCCTTCCACACCCATCGTTGCAAAAAAAATCACCGAAAACATAGCACAAACTCTGCAACAAACACAGTCAATAAAAGAAGCCGATATACGCGCTTTTAATGAGCTTTTAATGACGCATACAGCAACTTTTACTGCTTTTTCTTTGACTATTTATAGTTTGGTTTTTCTCATTGGTAACCTTTACTTTTCCATGATAGCAGCACAACATATGAAATGGCTGAAAAGACCCCGTGATGATTGGAGCCAAACTCTCCGCCTTCCAATTTCTGGAATTATTATTTTTATTATTGTTTGCATAGCATCGATGGTTGAGCTGAGCGCTTCTCTTAACTTGAGTACCCGTGTCTTTAGTACTGCATACATTGTCATCATATTAATTAGCGGTCTAGCATATCTTCACAATATTACAAAAGGGGTAAACGGTCGGATTATTATACTTTCTCTTGTTTATATTGCTATTTTAACAGTCGTTTTTACTCCACCTATTGTTTTCATGATGCTTTTGATGGGAATTTGGGCTGCTATTCAATACAATTTTCAATCACGCAAAAAACTCCACTAAATTTATTTGTTCGAAAGGAAAAACTATGGATATTATTTTACTTGAGCGCATTCCTCGTCTTGGTCAGATGGGTGATATTGTCTCAGTTAAAGATGGTTATGCGCGTAATTTTCTCTTGCCTCAAGGTAAAGCTTTACGCGCAAATGAAGCTAATAAAAAACACTTTGAGATGCAACGTGCACAACTTGAAGCACGTAATCTTGAACGCAAAAGCGAAGCGCAAAAAATTGCTGAAAAACTTGATAGACAATCATTCATTGTTGTTCGTTCTGCTGGTGAAACAGGACAACTTTATGGTTCTGTGTCAACACGTGATATTGCTGAAATGATAACAGATGAAGGCTTTTCTATTGGGAGAAATCAAATCGAACTTAATCATCCAATAAAAATGATCGGTCTTCACACTATCACTCTTAGTTTACATCCAGAGGTTCAAATTTCTGTGATTATTAATGTTGCGCGTTCTACTAGTGAAGCACAACGCCAAGCAGAAGGTGAAACTCTCACTTCGGCTAAAGAAATATATAATATTCAAGAAGAATTATTAGAAGAAAGTCAGGAAGAATTATTGGCAGAAGAAATTAATGACAACGATATAAACAGTTCTCATCAAGAAGCTTAATTTCTATTTTTTCTTTCTATTTTATATTTTTTATTCCATTTTAAATATCGATCATAAAATACTCACACTTTAAAAGTGAGTATTTTATGGCTATCGTACATAAAGAACCTAATTTTTATGAAAGAATTAGAAATATACTATTTAAAGGCATTACATGCCGAGAATGGTAGTATCACTAAGAGGAAATGTCTTTTGTTTTCCAGCATATAAAGCAAAAATAATTTAAAGTTCTACCCTTAAGACTAAAGTTTGTATGAGCGTTAATTTGATTATATCCTCACATGATCTGAAATAATTTCAGTTATAAAAAATAATTCTACTTACACAGATATTGGAATTTTAAGGTTAAGTAACTTAAAAATACTTAAATTTAGAGTAGCAAAACTTCCACTTTAAAATCACATATTATAAAATAAATAGATAGACGTTATATAAATAATACACAAATGATAAATGAGGAACGAAAAGAGAGTTTTAAAAAATTATATAATTTTAACTTAAAATGAAGGTTTGTAGCTCTATTCTTTTAATTATACGATTTTCAATTTATCGCCTAAAGTAGCTAGACTTAGAATTTTAGTGGAAAAATATTATGGAAGAAACTAACGTTGTTAATGTCAGCTCTTCAAAGAAAGAGGATTCTCCTTCTTTTCGGCAACTTCCGCATAATATTGAAGCTGAACAGGCATTGCTTGGTGCTATCTTTATCAACAATGATTCTCTTGACCGCGTTTCAGATTTTCTAAAACCAGAACATTTTTTTGAACCATTGCATCAAAAAATTTATCATGTTTTATCTCACCTTATTAAAACAGGAAAACGTGTAGATCCAGTTACAATCAAGCCCTATATCCAAATGGAAGAAAAAATTGGAGATATTACTGTATACCAATATGTTGTTCGCTTAGCCACAGAGGCAGTCACTATTATTAACGCTGAAGATTATGGACGCGTCATTTACGATCTGTTTATCCGACGGTCTTTGATTAACCTTGGAACTCAAGTTGTCAATACAGCCTTTGATGCTCCTGTAGAACTCACGCCTACCCAACAAATTGAAACTGTTGAAAATCAGTTATTTGAGCTAGCAGAAAAAGGGAAATATGGAGGTGGATTTGAAAATTTTAATGAGGCTATTAAAAAAGCTATCGATATGGCAAGTGCTGCGAAAAAGCGCTCTTCACAATTATCAGGGATAGCCACCCATATTAAAACACTTGATGAAAAAATGGGAGGATTACAAGCATCTGACTTAATTATCCTTGCGGGCCGCCCTGGTATGGGTAAAACCTCACTGGCTACCAATATTGCCTTTAATATTGCTAATGCTTATAATCGTAATGCCAATATCCAAGAAAATGAAGGCGGCATTGTGGGATTCTTCTCACTTGAGATGTCATCCGAACAGCTTGCAACCCGTATTATTTCTGAACAAACAGAAGTCTCTTCTTCTGATATTCGGCGTGGCAATATTTCAGATGAACAATTTTCAAAAATTATTCGTGCGGTGAACCAACTACAAAAGGCACCACTTTATATTGATCAAACTGGGGGAATATCAATTACGCAATTAGCTGCTCGTGCGCGGCGTCTCAAGCGGCAACATGGTTTAGATATCTTGTTTATTGACTATATCCAACTCATGACAAGCAGTTCAAAGCGTTCATCAGAAAATCGTGTTCAAGAGATCACAGAAATTACCACAGGATTAAAAGCATTAGCGAAAGAATTGAATATTCCTATTATCGCTCTCTCTCAACTTTCACGTCAAGTAGAAAATAGAACAGATAAACGTCCACAGCTCTCAGATTTACGTGAATCTGGTTCAATTGAGCAAGATGCCGATATCGTTCTGTTTGTCTATCGCGAAGAATATTATCTCAAAAATGAAGAACCAAAACTAGGTAGCTTGGAACATACGAAATGGCAAGAAATAATGGATAAAGCTTTTGGAAAAGCTGACGTTATTATTGCAAAACAGCGCCATGGGCCGACAGGAATCGTGCCCCTTGCCTTTCAATCTGATTTCACACGCTTTAGTGATCTGGCCGATAGCAATTACCTTCCAGAGCAAATTGGTTAAATCGACACGGCGCGTAATCGTATTCAATTTATCTGTCAAAATTGTGAAACCATCCTTCTCATTAAAAAATGTAGTTCTTATCAAGAATGATAATTTCTTACAAAGAATCATTTTTCAATGATTCTAGCCGCCGTTATTTGCTATTTAATAACATTCTTCTTGCATGAAATGATAACACATCTCTTAATGTTGTAAGTGGGGTACATATATTAAAATCCATAGCTAATCTAAATCTTTCTATATTGTTCCTTCTTTTAAAAAACTCCTTCTCACAATACACTCATTTTCTTGTTTTTAAATTCAAAAATAATTGCTGCTGTTGTGCAAGGCTGACTATTATGTAGAATATCAGAAACTTTCCTCTTTATAGGACAACCTCTAACCTTTTAACAAAAATATTTTCTAATCTATCTGAAAAATTACCCTAATTACCGCAATATAAAAAACAAGCAGTGTTTTAAATAATACAGCACAGAGAAAATTCTACAACATGCAAAATATTCTTGATATAAAATTGCATAAAAACTGATATCTAACAAAAGGAAAGTGTATAATTATGCTAGAAAAAAAAGAAGACTGCGATAGTAGATTTGACAGTCTTGATGACGCTATCAAAAGAGTTGTTGATATAGCAAGTGCTGCAAAAAAGCGCTCTTCGCAAATATCAGGGATAGCGACTCATATTCAAACACTTGATGAAAAAATGGGAGGATTACAACCATCCGACTTAATTATCCTTGCGGGACGCCCTGGTATGGGTAAAACTTCACTTGCTACCAATATTGCCTTTAATATTGCCAATGCTTATAATTATAATGGTAATATCCAAGAAAATGAAGGCGGCATTGTGGGATTCTTCTCACTTGAAATGTCCTCAGAGCAGCTTGCAACACGTATTATTTCTGAACAAACGGAAGTCTCTTCTTCTGATATTCGACGTGGTCATATTTCAGATGAACAATTTTCAAAAATTATTCGTACGGTAAATCATCTCCAAAAGGCACCCCTTTATATTGATCAAACTGGAGGAATATCAGTTTCACAACTGGCTGCCCGTGCTCGACGTCTCAAGCAAAAACATGGTTTGGATGTCTTAATTATTGATTATATCCAACTCATGACAAGTGATTTAAAATACACATCTGAATATCGTATTCAAGAAATCACTGCAGAATTAAAAGCCTTAGCGAAAGAATTAAATATCCCTATTATTGCTCTTTCACAACTTTCACATCAAGTTGAAAACAGAACAGATAAACGCCCAAAACTTTCAGATTTAGGTGGATTTGGTTCTATTGAGCAAGATGCCGATATCGTTTTATTTGTCTATCGTGAAGAATATTACCTCAAAAATGAAGAACCAAAGTTCGGTAGCCTTGAACATATGAAATGGCAAGAAATAATGGATAAAGCTTTTGGAAAAGCTGACGTTATTATTGCAAAACAGCGCCATGGGCCGACAGGAATCGTGCCCCTTGCCTTTCAATCTGATTTCACACGCTTTAGTGATCTGGCCGATAGCAATTACCTTCCAGAGCAAATTGGTTAAATCGACATGGCGCGTAATCGTATTCAATTTATCTGTCAAAATTGCGGAACCATCCATTCCCGTTGGGCAGGAAAATGTAGCGCTTGTGGGGAATGGAATTCCCTTATCGAAGAAACTATAAATAGCGGCATAGGAAGTGGTCCTAAGCAGAATGCTCGTAAAGGACGCATTGTCACACTCACATCTCTTTCTGGAAATATTGAAGATGCTCCACGTATTCATTCTGGTATTGCTGAACTTGATCGTGTTACCGGTGGGGGCTTTGTCCGTGGATCGGCACTCCTTGTTGGAGGTGATCCGGGTATTGGTAAATCAACATTGCTGACACAAACAGCCGCTGCTTTATCACGTAAAGGATATAATGTCATCTATGTTTCAGGTGAAGAGGCTATTGCGCAAATTTGTCTGCGCGCACAAAGGCTTGAAGCTAACAATACAGAAGTGAAACTTGCTGCTGAAACCAATGTTGAAGATATTCTGGCAACCTTAAGCGAACATAAAAACCTTGATATGGTGATTATCGATTCGATTCAAACCCTATGGTCAGATACAGCAGATTCAGCACCTGGCACTGTCACACAAGTACGTATCGGTGCTCAGGCAATGATCCGCTTTGCCAAGAAAACAGGAACCGCCGTTGTTCTTGTTGGGCATGTTACAAAAGATGGACAAATTGCTGGTCCTCGAGTCGTTGAACATATGGTTGATGGCGTTCTCTATTTTGAGGGTGAAGGAGGACATCATTATCGCATTCTTAGAACTGTAAAAAATCGCTTCGGACCAACAGATGAGATTGGTGTCTTTGAAATGTCTGATAAAGGATTACGCGAAGTGATAAATCCATCTGAATTATTTTTAGGGGAACGTAATGAAAAAGCACCAGGCGCTGCTGTTTTTGCAGGAATGGAAGGGACACGCCCGATACTCGTAGAAATTCAAGCGCTTGTTGCTCCTTCTTCCCTTGGGACACCAAGACGTGCGGTTGTCGGATGGGATGGAAATCGCCTTTCTATGATTCTTGCCGTTTTAGAAGCCCATTGTGGTATTCGTTTTGGACAGCATGATGTCTATCTGAACGTAGCAGGTGGATATCGCATATCAGAACCCGCTGCTGATTTAGCTGTAGCCGCTGCTTTGGTATCTTCTCTTGCCAATATCGCATTGCCAACGGATTATGTATATTTTGGTGAAGTCAGTCTTTCAGGAGCTACCCGCGCTGTTGCACATTCAGCACAGCGCATCAATGAAGCAAAAAAACTCGGCTTTCAAGGAGCCTTTCACCCCACAACAACAACCGAAATGATGAAGTCGCTCAACTTTCAACAAAAAACTTTCTCCGACCTTCCCGAACTCGTTGCTACTCTTACCGTAAGTAAAAAATGATCTGCACCACAGATATGATAATATAGAAAAATCTCTATAAAATACAAAAGATCCTTGCTATAAGAACAAAAAATGGCATAACAAAAAATATATTTGCACACAGACTTAAAAGAACACAACTTTATGTATAAGGAACAAACAAATGATCATAACAATCCTTGATGGAATTGTCGTAGTAATCATCCTGTTGTCCGCTTTTCTTGCTATGCTTCGAGGATTTTCACGTGAAGTGTTATCGTTGATTTCTTGGACAGTTGCAGCTGTTACGACACTGTTTTTATTCAAACCTGTCTTACCTTTCTTTGAACAATATCTCTCTAATAAAATGATTGCATTGATCACAACATTGGTCACAATTTTTATTATTGTTCTCATTATTACTTCAATTATTACAATGAAGATCTCTGATTTTATTATTGATAGTCGAATTGGTATCCTTGACCGTGCTATTGGTTTTATTTTTGGAGCACTTCGTGGTTTACTTATCATGGTCATCGGTATGTTGCTGCTTAATGCACTGATTAAACCCGAGCTTCAAGCGAATTGGTTAAAAAATGCAAAAACAAGGCCTATTTTAGATTCATTGGGACAAAAAGTTTGGGAAATACTCCCCAAAGATATTGGATCTGTTCTCGAAAAGACGGAAAATTTGTTTAAAGACAGCAATAAACATACGTATGAGTAACACTCTCATGAAAAGATAATTTTCAAAAAATAGAGAATAGTTTTTCATGAGGAAAGAGAACTAAATGATGTAAAATGTGATATTAATGATTCCTCCATATCACAACTGAAAGAATATGATGATAAAAAGCGATGTTTTCTGTCAAGAATTTTCATTAGATGATGATACCCTTCATGAAGAATGTGGAGTTTTTGGTATTCTTGGGCATGAAGATGCCGCAACATTAACAGCTCTTGGACTCCACGCACTTCAGCATCGTGGGCAAGAAGCAGCTGGGATTGTTTCTTACCATAATAAAATATTTCATCAAGAAAAGCATTTAGGTCTTGTTGGAGATCACTATACAAACCCTGCAACACTTGCGCGCTTACCAGGAAATCGTGCTATTGGACATACCCGTTATTCAACAACTGGAGAAGTGGCATTACGCAATGTTCAACCCCTTTTTGCTGAATTGAAAGTTGGAGGTATTGCTATTGCGCATAATGGTAATCTTACCAATGGTCTCACATTACGCCGTGAACTCATCGCTTCTGGTGCTATCTGTCAATCAACGTCGGATTCAGAAGTTTTTCTCCATCTTATTGCCCGCTCACGTTATGAGTCGTCCTCTGATCGTTTTGTTGATGCGATTCGGCAAGTAGAAGGTGGGTATGCTATGTTAGCGCTCACACGTACAAAACTTATTGCGGCACGCGATCCAACAGGAATTAGACCTCTCGTGATGGGGGAACTTGATGGTAAGCCTATCTTTTGTTCTGAAACTTGTGCTCTTGATATTATTGGAGCAAAATATGTCCGTGATGTTAAAAATGGAGAAATCATCATATGTGAAATACAAAAAAATGGGGAAATTACAAAAAAAATTATAAAACCAGAAAATACAAAACCAGAAAAACTTTGCTTGTTTGAATATGTTTATTTTGCCCGCCCAGACTCAATCGTTGGAGGACGTAGTGTTTATACAACACGCAAAAATATGGGAATCCGTTTAGCACAGGAAGCCCCTTGTGAGGGTGATGTTGTGGTTCCTGTTCCTGATGGAGGAACGCCTGCCGCAATTGGCTATGCACAAGAAATTGGAATTCCCTTCGAGCTTGGTATTATTCGTAATCACTATGTTGGCCGCACTTTTATCGAACCAACACAACAAATTCGCGCTTTTGGCGTCAAGTTAAAACATTCGGCAAACCGTCCTGTGATTGAAGGAAAACGTGTTATTCTGGTTGATGACTCCATTGTGCGTGGAACAACATCCCTTAAAATTGTACGAATGCTTCGCGATGCAGGAGCAAAAGAAGTTCATATGCGCATTTCTAGCCCTATGATTTTTTATCCTGACTTTTATGGTATTGATACACCTAAAGCTGAAAACCTTTTAGCAAATCAATATCCAGATTTAAAATCTATGTGTGATTTTATTGGAGCGGATTCATTAGAATTTCTTTCAACGGATGGATTATATCTTGCTGTAGCAGGGGAAAAACGGAATAACGCCGATCCACAATTTACTGACCATTATTTTACTGGATATTATCCTACGCATCTGGTTGATCAAGAAAATCTCTCCAAAATTCATCAATCATCTGTTCTTAAAACAAGAGATTAATGATGACAAAACGTGACTTTAGTCTCCATGGGCGTGTTGCACTTGTTACTGGCGCATCAAGAGGGATTGGCTATTATTTGGCACTCGAGCTTGCTGCACGCGGTGCTCATATTATTGCTCTTGCACGAACAGTCAGTGGACTTACTGAATTAGATAATCAAATCCGAGAAAAAGGAGCTCATGCAACCCTTGTTCCCCTTGACTTGCATCATATGGAAAACATCGATACCCTTGCTATCTCAATTGCCAAACGCTGGAAAAAACTTGATATTATCGTTGCAAACGCAGGAATTCTTGGAACACTCTCACCAATAGCGCATATAGAAAACACGGTATTTGAAGATGTTTTTCAAATAAATCTTTTCAGCCAATGGCGCTTAATGAAAGCCGTTGAGCCTTTATTACGTGAATCTGATGCTGGACGAGCCATCCTGTTATCCTCAAGCGTTGCGCATGCTGCGCGCCCTTTCTGGGGAGCTTATGCAGCCTCTAAAGCGGCTTTAGAGGTGATTGCCCGCTGTTGGGCAGAAGAACTCAAACAAACCCCTATTAAGATTAATTGTGTCAACCCTGGTGCCACACGCACTGCCATGCGCGCTGAAGCTATGCCCGGTGAAGATCCACAAACTCTTCCTTCACCACAAGAGGTTGCAAAAAAGATAGTCCATTTGTTATCACCTGATTTAAAGGAAACTGGAAAACTTTTTAATGTCCATAAAAATCGGTTTGTAGATTATCATGTACCTGATTGATCATCATATGAGAAGTAAATCGTTTGACTCTCTCTTTTCCCTGTGCTTTTCGACAGAAGAATGAAGCGCTTTATAATTCTTGGATAGCTTTAGCATCAGCCTTTTTCTCTTCTAAAGTAGCACGTTTATTATAAGCGATAAAACTACAAGGGAGAAAAATCATATAGCTAACAGCTGTAATCAATAAAGTTTCCCATGTGTAAGTCGCAAGAAAACCGACATAAATAACAATGACCAACATGCACGGTATAACGATATCGCGCCTTAAATTTTGATCAATTGTTTTTGCATTCCATACCGGTAAACGACTAATCAAAAGAAAAGCAATAATTACAGTATAAAGACTAAAAAATAATGCCCACCCCCAATTGGGGACCAAACCAAGAGTGCCTAAATAGGTAGGCAATAAAAGTAATAATGCTCCTGCTGGTGCTGGAACACCAACAAAATAACTTCTCTGCCACTTAGGTATATTGGGGTTATCTAACATCACATTAAAACGTGCTAATCGCAAACAACAAGCAACACAATAAACAAGGGCAGCAACCCACCCAATATGATTCGCTTGATTCAAGATAAATGAATAAACAATGAGTGCAGGGGTAACACCAAAATTTATAACATCAGCAAGAGAATCCATCTGTGCCCCAAAAGATGAACTACCATCTATTAAACGGGCAATGCGACCATCAGCACCATCTAAAACTGCAGCCAAAAGCACCATTAAAATAGCAGCTTCATAGCGATGTTCAAAAGCCAAACGAATGCTGCTCATCCCTGCACAAATTGCTAAAATAGTAATAATATTAGGAATAACATACCGCATTGATGTAGGTGAACGCCGCCGATTTGCAACATCATCATGCTGCCCCTCAGGGTTGAATGAAGAAAATGGCGAAAAATTTTTCATTGTGAGTCCTAATCGTATCTGAAGCCCGTTGTGGCACTCTTATCATCAAAAGAACCCAAAACTGTTTCTCCAGCAATTGCTGTCTGTCCAACTGCAACACGCAATTTCATTTCAGTTGGTATATAAACATCAAGGCGAGAACCAAAACGAATCAATCCAAATCGCTCACCAGTCATAACGGCATCGTTTTCTTTTGACCAGCAAACAATCCGGCGTGCAACCATTCCCGCTATTTGTACGACACCAATTTTACCATGTTTGCTATCAATTACCACCCCATTACGCTCATTAAACTGACTAGCTTTATCAAAGTCAGCATTGGTAAATCGACCTGGATGATAAACGATAGACTCTACTGTACCACTGATAGGAATACGATTAATATGGCATGAAAAAACATCCATAAAAATGGAAATACGGATCATTTCATCTTTCCCTAATCCTAATTCTTCAGGTGGAACACATGATTCCACAAATGAAATACGCCCATCTGCAGGCGACATAACCCAATTTGAATTCAAAGGGATCACACGATCTGGATCACGGAAAAAGTATACACACCACACCGTGAGAACGAGACCAAACCAAAACAACGGACTCCATATCCAACCAAGAATGAGCGAAATAACAAAAAACGCTACAATAAAAGGATAACCTTCTTTATGAACCGGTACAAAGCTATTATGGAAAGATTGCAGAATACTCATATAATTTCCTATTCATCGTAAACTTAAACAAGCAACAAAGCTTTTTGTTCCTCTTGTGTCTTTTTATGTATTTAATCAATCACTCCATATAAAGATATAGATTACATTTTGCTCTATTTATTTTTTACGATTAACAACACTCGTCTCATCTTCTTCACGCATTTTACGTAATTTTTCTTCCGCTTGCGATGCTTCAAGCTGCTTATTCCACATTGAAGCATAAAGACCTTTCTTGCGTAAAAGCTCTGTATGCGTCCCATTTTCAATAATACGACCACTTTTAAGAACTAAAATTTCATCCGCATTGATAACAGTAGAAAGACGGTGCGCAATAATCAATGTTGTACGTCCACGGCTTACAATATCCAATGCTTGTTGAATTTCCTGTTCCGTCGCCGTATCAAGAGCCGCCGTTGCTTCATCTAGAATAAGAAGTGGAGGAGCTTTTAAAAGTGTCCGTGCAATAGCCACGCGTTGTTTTTCACCACCTGATAATTTGAGACCTCGCTCTCCTACCATAGACTGAAAACCTTCCGGTAAAATTTCAATAAATTTTGATATTTGTGCCATTTCAGCAGCTTTGCGCATCTCTTCATCTGTAGCACTTGGACGCCCATAGCAAATATTATAGGCAATTGTATCATTAAATAACACCGTATCTTGTGGGACCATGCCAATCGCTTCACGCAAACTCTTTTGTGTTACGTCACGAATATCCTGCCCATCAATTGTGATAGATCCTGCATCAACATCATAAAACCGAAAAAGCAACCGAGAAATAGTAGATTTACCGGCACCCGATGGACCGACAATAGCGACTGTTTTTCCTCCAGGAACTTCAAAATCAATATCTCTGAGAATCTGACGTCTCGAATCATAGGAAAACTTTACCTGATGAAAACAAATGGTCCCATCGCTTATCTCTAACGGTTTAGCATCCGATTTATCAACGATCTCTTTCTGAACATCTAAAAGATCAAACATTGCTTCAATATCCGTTAAACCTTGTCGAATATCACGATACATTGAACCAATAAAATTTAGTGGAATGGAAAGTTGCATTAAAAGCGCATTAATAAAAACAAAATCTCCTAAAGTTTGTGTCTTATAAAAAACTTCATAAGCTGACATCAGCATCATGATCGTCATTCCAATACCAAAGATAAGAGTCTGACCAAAATTAAGCCAGCTTAAAGATGTCCAAATCTTTGTTGCGGCTTTTTCATAACCTACCATAGAAGCATCAAATCGATCGGCTTCTAGAGTTTCATTACCGAAATATTTGACCGTTTCAAAATTCAAAAGAGAATCAACAGCGCGAGTATTCGCCTCAGTATCCGCTGTATTCATTTTTTGCCGAATACGAATACGCCAATCACTCGCCTTAATGGTAAACAAAATATATAATCCAACCGTTACAACAACAATGAGAAGATAATGCCACCCATAACTTATATAAAATACCAGTGCCGTTAATATAAATTCTAAAACTGTTGGTACTGTACTAAGAATTGAAAATCTTACGATCGCTTCGATTCCTTTTGTTCCACGCTCAATCACACGAGAAAGCCCACCTGTTCGGCGTTCCAAATGAAATCGCAAGGATAACTCATGCATATGTACAAAGGTTTTATAAGCTAATTGACGAACAGCGTATTGACCAACAGTGGCAAACAGGGAATCGCGTAATTGATTTAATCCAGCCTGCATAATACGCGCGACATTGTATGCCAAAACAAGCATGATGGGAATAATCCAACTGGATGGGAACCATTCAGGTAGCTGAAAGCTTGAATCAAGCACATTCGTAGAATATTTAAATAAATACGGTACAGATATGAGAACGAGCTTAGCCAAAACAAGATAAAATATTGCCCATAGCACACGCATTTTTAGATCACGCCGCCCTACCGGCCACATATAGGGCCATAAATTGTAAAGTGTGTGCAGAGTCTTCCCTGTATCTGATGATACAGTTTTTGTCATTTCATTGCGTTTCATAAAGTCCTTACTTCTCTATCATCCGCACAAACAGGCAAAATACCCTCTGTGGTTATTTATAGATTTATCTCTTCATTACGGCTTTCAATAAGCTATACCTACCCGTTTTTTGAAGTTAGACTGTTTTTGAAAAAGGAACAAGAAATAATCCACTATACAATTTATTATTTTGATCTGTATTTTCATACCACTCTGCTGCAAATAAATTTTCAACTTTTACATGTTTTTTTTTCAATTCTGCCTGAAGCCATTTTTTTGTTTTACCAATCTCTTTAAGTCCATCATCAATAACTTCACCATTTTCTATTAAAATCGTCGATTTCTTTCCCTCTTCCTTTTTAATGACAGTGCAATCACCATTGGTTTCCAAACGAACAAAAGCAGCTTCATGTAAGTGACACCCTTTAAGACGTAACATCGTAATGAGATCATTAATATTGATCCCTAAGTTCTTAATCTTATCCATTTGGAAAACTCCATCTAAAACTAATGTGACATTCCGCCCTGCAATAAGACGACGAAAAAAAACTGAATAGCGTGCAAAAAAATTAAAAGATGTAATCAAGGTTTGCCAGATGAATAAAACAAGCAATAATTGAAGGCTACTAATATTCTGATTATAAATAACGCCTCCAATAATACCTCCCATGACAAAATTACTGACCAAATCAACTGGTGTCATCTGACTAAGACTACCCCGCCCCGTCGTTCTTAAAATAAATAAGAAGGCAACAAGACCTACAGCTAGTTTAAGCGCGATATATCCATAATGATATAAAAATTCCATCATATTCTCCTTTTTTATGGAGCTGCTGGAATAGAGACATTAGTGCGCTTTAGTGTCACTTTATTTCCCACACAGTTATGCGCTCACCACTCTGCGGATCCTTACTGTCTTTTAAAAGAACCCCCTCGGCTGCAAGCTCATCACGAATTGTATCCGCAGCTTTCCACTCTTTATTATGGATAAGTCTTAGTCTTTCGGCAATGCGCTGATCAATAAATTTTGTATCAAGGAAAGTTTTTCTCATAAATAATGGGCAATCTATTTCTTTAATCCATTCTTGTCTTAACAGTCCTAATAAATTCATCCCATTCAGAAGAGCCAAAGCATTTCCTTCTTTATAAAATTTTCGCAAAAGAGTCAGTGCTTTTGGAGTATTAAGATCATCACTAAGTGCATCTATCAAAGTATCATCAATTGCTTCATTGTTTTTCATCTCACTCTTTTTGCTGCGAAGCCATTCATACCAACGATACAGTTCGCTGCTCGATTGTATTAAACGCTGTGCTGTCCAATTTAATGGTTCACGATAATGCGTTTGCAACATCGAAAAACGCGCAGACAAACCAGCCCAATTTTGCTTCATTTCATCGGTTAAAATACCATTAAACTCCCCCAAATTATTCTCTAAAACAGAACGAATAGTTATGAAATTGCCAAAGCTTTTCGACATCTTTTTGCCTTCAACTTGTAAAAAACCATTATGCATCCAAAAATTAGCCATTCGCTCCGTCCCAAAAGCTGAACAACTTTGTGCAATCTCATTTTCATGATGAGGAAAAATTAAATCAATTCCACCACCATGGATATCAAAAACATTGGCGGTCGGATCATCACAGGTTAAACCACCGCCATAGGGCGCTAATAACTTTGCCATTGACATTGCAGAACATTCAATATGCCAACCTGGACGACCTAAAACAGGAATTCCGCCCGGTGATTTCCAACCTGGTTCTCCTTCCACAGAAGGCTTCCACAAAACAAAATCCATCTCTTCCCTTTTATAAGCAGCAACATCGATACGCGCCCCCGCCCTCATTTCATCTAAAGAACGATTTGCAAATGCCCCATAATGGGGAGGATTTTTTATGCTACTTACAGAAAATAATATATGATTTTCGGCTTCATAAGCGTGCCCCTTTTCAAGCAACCTTTCAATTAAAGAGCGCATCTCCTCTAAATGCTCAGTGGCGCGTGGCTGACTGGTTGGCAACAGACAACCAAGTGCTATGGTATCTTGTTGAAACTGAGAATATGTACGTTCTGTTAAGTGACGAATAGCCTCATTCAATGATACGTTTGGATATTCGCTAGCTGCTCGTGCATTAATTTTATCATCGACATCTGTGATATTACGTGCATATAGAACATGCTCATTGCCATAAACATGACGCAATAAGCGAAATAAAATATCAAAAACAATAACAGGACGTGCATTTCCTATATGCGCATAATCATAAATTGTCGGTCCACAAACATAAAGACGTACTCTTGTCGCATCTATTGGTGTAAATTTTTCTTTTTTACGTGTTAGCGTATTATAAAATCGCAACTCTTTCATTTATTGACTCCATGGACGATATTATGCACCGATCCTTTTAGATGTATCTTATCTCAAATCATTGTATTACGCGGTTTAAGCTAAAAACTTGTATCTTTTATAGTAAATTCTTCTTACCATTTTCCCATTGTATTTACGGCTGTATTCATCGTTTATCATAAAAACAATCTATTTTATTTGATTGGACAAAAGCGTTCTATCATTAGAGATGCTTTCTCTCTTTAAAAAAAATGAGCTTAGAAAAAAATCTATAGGCAATACAATATAAATCTATGTGAAAAATAGATAGCTTGCAGGCAGAAAATCTTAAATTTTTAACCACACAAAGCTTCGTCAGTATTTTCAATATTCCACAATGGTTTCCTTACTGCCTCTTACGCCCTATATTTTATAATCAATAATTGAGAATGATGTAGCAATTAACTTTATTTTTTTACACCGTTCTCATGACAAAATTATTTTATCTTTACAGAGTTTTATTCAAAGAAAGCAATAAAAATAATGCGTAATAGATTGATGAACATCATTATTTTAATATTTCTTGTCATTTCAATACCAGCCTTTGCACAACAATCTCCACCTTATGAAAAAAATTTACTCCGACTAGCAGAAATTTTGGGATCATTGCATTCTCTCCAAAATCTTTGCGAGCCTCCAACAAACCAATGGTATGACTATATGAATGCACTGATTGAAGCAGAACACCCCATTCCACAAAGACGTGCTTATTTTTATGAAGCGTTTAATGAAGCGTATCGTGCTTTCTCAGAAAATTATCATCATTGTACACAAGCAGCCATTGAAGCCAATCAAAGATACATTGAGGAAGGAAGAATTTTATCTGAAAACCTCCTCATGCATTATAAATAATTAATCTATACAAAAAGTATCTCTCTCAATTTTAGCGGTATCAATGATACTCCTTTCACAAATGCGGGGAGCAATAAACCAGCTCTGAAAATAGAGAGACGTTTAAAGAATAATGTCTCGATACGCTTTTATTCGTATGAGCGTCTTTTTCCCCATACAAAATCGCTCTTTGGCTTCCTCCCCACACCTCAAAGGACGAAGATTTTTAACTAAATTTGCTCTGTAAACAATCTAGGTTCTTGTTGAACAAGGTTCCTCTTGGCTTCTAACGCATGTAATTTGCTGCATAGTTTCTACAAACAAGCCTAAGAATATTCACCACGCATTAAAAAAACACTTATGTATCAAAGAGGCTGACATACCCTATATCACCACTCTAAAGGATGGTATTTTACGGCATACTTATAATTTTAATCTGTTTACACCAAAGTTTCCATAAATTTAACAGGCTCTCCTTGTGAAGGTGTGACAATTTCACCTTCCCACATAACGCGCATACCACGGATAATAGTCCCAACAGGCCAACCTTTAACTTTTTGACCATCATAAGGTGTCCAACCGGCGCGAGAACCAATTAAGCTATTCGTAATAATTTCCTCTCGCTTAAGATCAACAATGGTTAAATCAGCATCAAACCCAACAGCAATGCGCCCTTTACAACTTATACCAAAAATACGACTAGGGCCATGTGAAGTGAGATCAACAAAACGTTCAAGAGATATTTTTCCTGCATTCACATGTGTCAACATAATTGCTGCTGTTGTTTGCACGCCTGTCATACCTGAAGGTGAAGAGGGATAAGGTTGAAGTTTTTCTTCAAGAGTATGAGGCGCATGATCTGAACCTAAGACATCAATAATTCCTTGTTGAACACCGTACCAAAGAGCGTCACGGTGGCGCGGCTCACGAATAGGCGGATTCATCTGAATTAATGTACCAAACTTCTTATAATCATCAGCCGTGAGCGTCAAATGATGTTGTGTCACTTCAATTGTTGCAACATCCTTATGTTTTTTTAGAAAATCAATTTCTTCTTCTGTCGAAAGATGTAACACATGAATCCGAGCCTTCGTCTCATGAGCAATTTTTACCAAACGCTGCGTACATTTTAATGCCGCAACTTCATCACGCCAAATCGGATGTGACGATGCATCCCCTTCAATACGCAATATTTTACGCTCTTTGAGCCTCGCCTCATCTTCAGAATGAAAAGCCGCACGACGGCGTGTATTCTTCAAAATAAGGCGTACACTTTCATCATCATCAACCAAAAGATCACCGGTAGAGGACCCCATAAAGACTTTAATTCCAGCCGCACCAGGAAGTCTTTCTAATTCAGATAGTTCATGAGCATTTTCACGCGTTCCTCCAACCCAAAATGCAAAATCACAATGCATTCGATGAAATGCGCGTTTAACCTTATCGCTTAATGTTTCTTCTGATGTTGTCAATGGATTGGTGTTAGGCATTTCAAAAATTGCCGTAACACCCCCTAACACAGCAGAATACGAGCCACTTTCCAAATCCTCTTTATATTCATTTCCTGGCTCACGAAAATGCACTTGGCTATCAATAATTCCTGGTAAAATATGAAGCCCCGTACAATCAATGACCTCACTAGCCGATGCACATGTAAGGTCGCCTATTTCAGCAATACGACCATTTGTAATACCAATATCACGCTTGCTTCTTCCATCATGATTCACAAGTGTTGCACCTTTAAAAATTGTATCAAATGTTTTAAACATAACCACGCTCCTTACATATTGCTCACTTATCGATTATGTAACTTTGAGCAGAAAGGCAAGAACCATGATTAAAAAACAAAATGCCATTTGCTTAAAAAACCGCGGGCTTATTCAAATTACAGGCGAAGAAGCAACAGATTTTCTACAATCCCTGATCACGACAGATGTAAAAAAAATCAGTCCACAGGAACTTTTCCCTGGAGCCCTTTTATCCCCACAAGGAAAGGTTCTTGCTGATTTTCTTATCGGAAAAAAAGAAGATGGTTACCTGATTGATATCAGGATGCCTTTAGCTGATACGCTCCATAAGCGTCTGTTGCTCTATAAGCTGCGCAAAAAAGTAGAAATTACACAACCATTTCAAGAGCTTGTTACAGTTTTTTTGAATAATGAATCAGATGCTTTAAATTTTGATTCAAGTTTTGTTGATAAACGCTTCCCACAACAAGAAAAAATAATACGAATCTATGGCAAAAAACCTTTTTTGACTTCAGAATATCATGACACATGGAATCAATTGCGTATCCGTTATGCAATTGCGGAAAGTGCTCAAGACTATGAAATTGGCAAAGTCTTTCCTCATGATATTAATTACGATCAAATCAATGGACTTGCATTCAATAAAGGATGTTATATTGGACAAGAAATTGTTTCACGAATGCACCACCGCCGTGCAGTACGTCGCCGTATTTTTATTGTAAAAGGCCAGTGTAAATTAACCCCTCAATCTAACATTGAAGCAGGAACAAAAGTGCTTGGCTACTTGGGAACATGTATAGGAAATGAGGCTCTTGCTTTAATGCGTATTGACCACGTCAAAGATGCTATGGATTATAACATCCCCTTTACTGTAAAAAACATTCCTGTCACTATAAGCATTGCTGAAAATATGAATTTTACCTTTCCTGAAAATACTATAGAAAATACTCATGGCTAAAGCTGAATTATTAAAAAATGGAGAAGCCCGCGCTTGGCAAAGAATGCTCTCTGGAAGGCGACTTGATCTTCTCAACCCTTCTCCTTTTGATGTTGAAATTGAAGATATTGCCCATGGACTTTCTCGCGTGGCACGTTGGAACGGTCAAACACGAGGAGAGCATGCCTATTCTGTTGCACAACATTCACTTTTGGTTGAACAAATATTTCAAAAACTTTTTCCACAATCGGAAAGCAACGAATGTCTTTATGCCCTTCTTCATGATGCTCCAGAATATGTCATCGGCGATATGATTTCCCCTTTTAAAGCTGTCATAGGAAAACAATATGAACGCGTTGAAAAGCGCATCCAAGATGCTATCCACATGCGCTTTTCTCTTCCCGTTGATCTTTCTCAAAAACTTTTAAAAAAAATTAAACAAGCCGACCGTATCGCTGCCTATTATGAAGCGATTACGCTTGCTGGATTTAATACAGAAGAAGCCTTTCGCTATTTTGGCTCTCCCAATAATATTCTACCCGATGATCTTAATTTATCCCCCTATTCTACACAACACATTGAAAACGCATTTTTAACGCGCTTTAATGACTTGGATGCCCAAAGATTATAGACTCTTCGCATTGTTGATTCCTTGTCATTACAGAATCATCACACTGACTTATAATAATAATTCATTGTTTTTTCATTTTGAATGAGAGCTCCTAATATCGTAAGCTTCACTCATTTCAAATCTGTTTATATTGAATCAATCAAAATCATTCTCTTGCACACCACAAGCGGGTCTGGCGTGTGGGTAAAATTTTTTTAAAGAAAGAGTTAAAATGCTCCTTATGAACCATCTCAAGTGCTAAGCGCTGTCGCAGCATTGAAAATTGGCAAAGTGTGTGATGATGCCGGCTTGCTCTCTTATGAAGCGTAAAGACGGGAGTACTCTATAAATTTTATAAACTTTATAAGGGACTTACCACTATACTATTCACGAACGCCGTCGCGAAATAGGTTGGGTACCTTAAGAAAGCTTTCTTTAAAAAAGCACAGTTCAAATTGCATACAAAATATATTAAATAATGCACATTCATTATCAAAATAAAAAATGTTCTCTTGTCAAACCTTTCATCTTAAACTGAAGTTTATTTTAGTTTATAAACTTCATTATCCGCTGGGAAAGCGCGAGATGTGACATCCTCTGCATAATTCTTTATTGCAGTTTCCATCGCTTGTTCAAGGTCTCCATAACGGCGTACAAATTTTGGCACATGAGAACCATAGCCCAACATATCTTCCATAACCAATACTTGCCCATCACATTGATTGGACGCCCCTATACCGATCGTAGGGATAGAAAGCTTATCTGTCAGTTTCACCGCTAAAGGTTCAACCATTGCTTCTAAAACAACAGCAAAAGCACCTGCCTCTTCAATCGCTGCTCCATCTGCTTCAATTCTTTGCCAATCATTCTCCTTGCGTCCTTGTGTTTTAAAACCACCAAAACGATTCATTGCTTGGGGTGTAAGACCAATGTGCCCCATCACTGGAATGCCACGTTTACACAAAAAATCTATTGTTTGGGCTATATAAACGCCACCTTCAAGCTTAACTGCACCACACCCCGTTTGTGCAAGAATGCGCGATGCATTTAAAAAAGCTTGTTCTGGACTTTCCTCATAAGATCCAAAAGGCATATCAATAACAACAAGAGCTTTTTGAGATCCACGCACCACGGCTTTCCCGTGTAAAATCATCATATCTAAATTAACAGGAAGCGTTGTCTCAAACCCATACACAACCATCCCAACGCTATCACCAACCAAAAGGATATCGCAATATGGATCAGCAATCCGCGCAGTATAAGCTTGATAAGCTGTTAAAGAAACAATTGGCTGTTGTCCCTTTCGTGCACGTATTTCGGAAGATGTTATACGCTTTACGGTTTTATGTACACTCATTTTCCACCCTTCTCTTGCAATATATATTGATCAATCAGCCTTACCTCACCAAAGCGGACAGTAAGGAGTAAAACCGCCGGTTTATTCAATGTTCCTTTAACCACGCATAAAGTTTCCATATCCCGTAAATCTATCGCTTCAATGATTGCACGCGTTTCTTGTTGTAAAATATCACGAACAGTTTTGCATAATTTATCAACCGACCGTTCACCTTCATGATAAAGCTTTTCAGCAGCTTTTCCACTTTCAGGAATAATTTTGGCAGCTTTACGATCTTCTAATGTTAAAAGCTGATTGCGTGAAGAACAAGCTACACCATCTGACTCCCGTAGAATAGGAACTCCAACGATTTCAATAGGAAAAGCCAAATCTTCAACCATACGCCGAATAATTAAAATTTGTTGAAAATCTTTTTCCCCAAAAAAAGCCTTATCTGCTTGGACAATGTTAAAAAGTTTAGCAACAACGCTTGTTACACCACAAAAGTGCCCCGGACGTAATTTTCCCATCAAAATACGTGATAATTTTTTCACTTGCACAATTGTATCATTTCCTAGTGGCCACATTTCATCGACAGAAGGAGCAAAAACACATTCAACACCTGCTTCTTTTAACAAAGCACAATCGCCTTTCAAATCTCTTGGATATTGAGAAAAATCTTCATGAGGTCCAAATTGCTTTGGATTGACAAAAATAGAAACCACTACGCGATCACACATTGCTCTTGCATACTGTACTAATGCAAGATGACCATCATGCAATGCCCCCATTGTTGGAACAAAACCAATCGAAAAACCTAAACGTCGTTCCTCTGAAGTATATTGGCGAACTTCAGCAATTGTCTTTAAAATTCTCATTTTCCCATTCAATTATCATCAGATCAACAAATTAATGCCTGTACACCAAATTGGCGCTCAAACAATTGTATCAAATTCATGCGCACTGACGGCTGCTTTATATCTCGTGGCTCCCAGACATGACGCATAAGAAAAAAACCCGTCAGTATAAAACCATTTATTATATCACTAAAATCAGCAGGACGAGTCGTTCTTTGTACAAGAAACTGTGGTAGAATGAGAAGCTTTTTTTTCCAAGGTTCTCCTGCTTCTTCACAGACAGCCCGACCAGATTTTGGTGATACGTAATGAAGCCTTTCCTGACGACCTGTTGCAGCACAACAAGATAAATCAAGACCAAAACCAAGTTCTTCAAGAAGCAGCATTTCAAAACGTACAAGCAATTCTGCATTTACAAATGGTTCATCAAAATTCTGCATAAAAAGGTGTAAAATATCATATAAAATGGGGTGCGGATCACGTTCGGGAAGAAGCCGCAAATGAAAAGCTATCAATTGCAAAGCATAAAGTGCTTCTGGTAGACAGATTAATCGTGCCGCATGTAAATCAAGAGCTTCAAGCCGAAAAAGTCCCAAATGTTCGTCTAAACGAGCCCACCATTCAGCCTCCACAAAATTTCCAGGTTGAAGAAGAGCTGCCATACGACGCGACCGCCCCCCTTTTACCACTCCCATATAACGACCATGTTCACGTGTCATAATCTCAAGAATAACACTTGTTTCACCATATTGGCGTGTACCAAGAATAACGGCTTGTTCTTTCCACTTCATTTTACTTTAATTATTTTTAAAAATCTTATTTTAAAAAATCCAATCCCATTTCGCGATAACGTTCTGGATCAGTATCCCAATTATCGCGCACTTTCACAAAGAGAAAAAGATGAACCTTTTGATCCATAATTTCCATGAGTTCTTTACGTGCTGCTTGACCAATCGCTTTAATTGTATCGCCTTTTGCTCCTAAGACAATTTTTTTCTGACTCTCACGCTCGACATAAATAACTTGATTAATTTTAACGGAACCATCTGAACGCTCTTCCCAGTTTTCTGTTTCAACCGTTGAGGAATAAGGAAGTTCATCATGAAGACGAAGAAAAAGTTTTTCACGCGTAACTTCAGCAGCAAGATGACGCATAGGCATATCAGAAATTTGATCTTCCGGATAATACCATGGCCCTTCCTGCATCATGTTACTCAACGCATGAAGTAAATCCTTGCAACCAGAACCGTTTAGAGCAGAAATCATAAATGTTTGCGCAAACTTTACACGTTCATTTATTTTAGTGGTTAACGCTAGAAGAGATGATTTAACAACTGTATCAACCTTATTAAGAACAAGAACTTTTTCTTGTTTCATATTGTTTACAATATCTAACATCATATCAACTTCATCCGAAAGACCACTTTGAGCGTCAATTAAAACGAGTAGAACATCAGCGCTCTTAGCCCCTCCCCAAGCAGCAGAGACCATGGCTCGTTCTAAGCGCTTATGGGGACGAAAAACACCCGGTGTATCGACCAACACAATTTGCACATCATCATGAATGACAATACCGCGGATTAAAGTTCGTGTTGTTTGTACCTTATGTGTTACAATTGAAACCTTTGTTCCAACCAATTGATTAACCAATGTCGATTTACCGGCATTAGGCATCCCAATAAGCACAACAAACCCAGAACGCGTTTTCATAACGTCACTCATGATCATTTTTTCCTACTGTTTTCCATACACCCTCTCGTCGCAAAATTTTTTCAGCTGCCATTCTTTCAGCATATCTTTTGGAGCTTCCCTGCCCAATCTCTGAAGCAAACCCAGAAATACTGACCTCTACCATAAAAACAGGATCGTGATCTGGACCTGAACGTTTTATAACCTGATAATGTGGTTGTGCATTGCCTTGGATATGCGCCCATTCCTGTAATTCTGTCTTGGCATCACGTCGACCAGCATCCATTTTCTTTGCCCGACTTTGCCAATATTTTTGAATAAAAGGGCGAACGCTTTCCAATCCTCCATCGAGATATATTACTGCAATCAAAGCTTCCACGACATCTGCATGCATGTTGATAAGTCGACGTCCCTCAAAATTTTTCATCTCAAAACCAACACGGATCATATCAGGAAGCCTCATTTCACGCGCAATATCAGCACATGTCTGTGCATTGACCAGATGATTTAAACGAACTGATAATTCACCTTCACTTGCCTGAGGAAAAAGTTGATACAGCATCTCTGCAATCAAAAGCCCTAAAACCCGATCCCCTAGAAACTCTAGTCGTTCATAATTCCCCTGTTCCGAATCTTGTACACTCGAGTGTGTTAATGCCTTCTTTAACCTCTCTTCATCTTTAAAACGATGCCCCGTCAGCTTGAAAAGCTGATCAATCATGAGACGTTTCATCGTTGCTTCCTTGCTTGATAAGCGGCAAATCATGAACCGTATTTATGAAAGAAAACAAACGTTTCCAACGCACATCAAATGGCCAGCGCCAAATCTGCCAAGCACTTGAACCATTACTGATAGAAAAGAAAATCACGCTCGCGCGACCAATAAGATTTTCTTCTGGAACATAGCCTACATCTAAACGACTATCATCTGAATTGTCGCGGTTATCTCCCATCATAAAGTAATGTCCTTGAGGAACTTCAAAGACTTCTGTATCATCAACTTTCGGGATGAAAGCTAAATCAAGTGTATCATAACTGACACCGTTAGGCATTGTCTCGCGATAAACCTCAACAGGATAGTTAACCTCTGTTATATCAGAATTATCAATCTCCCCCATAAAGTGACGTGAAACAGCCTCATCATTAATATAAAGGACACTTTGACGGACTTGTATACGATCACCTGGTAGCCCAACAACGCGTTTTATATAATCAATCTTCGGATTACTTGGTAAGCGAAAAACGACCACATCTCCACGTTGAGGTTGAGATGCCCAAATCCGTCCAGAAAAAAGAGGAGGAGAAAAGGGGATGGAAAAACGAGAATACCCATATGCATACTTAGAAACAAACAGATAATCTCCCACCAACAAAGTAGGACGCATTGAACCGGAAGGAATACTAAACGGCTGGAAAAAAAGTGTCCGAATAAACGCTGCTAAAAGCAAAGCCTGTATTAAAACAGAAATAAATTCACGAAGCCCACCTTTTTTTTCTTTTTTATGCACTTTATCTTTTTGGATCATCACCAACTGCCTTCTCATCACAGATATAATTTTTTTCATCATAATATTCAAATAACAAAAGCACAATCTCTCATGCCATCTATCCACGTGGAAGTGCTTCGATAATAATAAATGCCTGCGCCCAAGGAAAATCATCTGTTATACTAAGATGAATAACTGCATCATGATGAGGAGGTAATAACTTTTGAAGTTGTATTTGCGCACGATTTGTTAATTGCATTATTGGTTTACCAGACGGCAAATTAACTACCCCCATGTCTTTCCAATTGATACCACAAGCGATTCCCGTTCCTAAGGCTTTAGCACATGCTTCTTTAGCAGCAAATCTTTTTGCATAAGAAGAGGAGCTTTTTTTGAGATTTTCAGATCTATTTCTTTCAATATCCGTAAAAATACGTTCGATAAAATGCTCACCATAACGAACCAACATTTTCTCAATACGTCGTATATCAACCAGATCATTTCCAAGACCAATAATCATAAGATATTACCCGATCTTTCTTAAATTTATTTCTGTTTTAATACAGGCGATGAGCGCTTCTTTAAACGCCTTTTTTTTATAATCTTTTGGTATCGCTTTTGTTTAAAACGAACCGTTGCTCTGTAAACACCTATATAAGATAAACCACCAAAAACAATACCTAAAAGAGTTCCCCCTAAAATCATAGGACTCATAATTGTGTCCCATGCGCCTTTAAAGAGGAGAGAGAGATTTGACAATGTCAAACCATTAAATAGAGCACGAATTTGCGAAAGAGAAATCTCTTTGACATCGCTAAAAAGTGATAAACAAAAATACCCTACTTTATAATCAGCCATGACAATCAATAAAAATGTGAGTGGATTAGAAAAAATTGTCCCAATGATTGCGGCAGCAAAGTTTGCACGCAAAAGCCAAGAAAAAAATATTGCCAAAATAATATGCAGCCCAAAGAAAGGTGAACAAGCTAAAAAAACGCCAACAGCAACCCCTAATGCTACTTCATGCGGTGTTGCTGATATACGCAAAATACGTTTATGTATGTAGCAAAATGAGCGAGAAAATGAACGACGTGGCCATAACCAAAGTCGAATACGCGTTACAAAATCTATTGGTTCTCGACGACGAAAAAGCATATGACTCTCAATATACATCTTTTGATGATGAAATAATCTATATCATCCAAATTAATCTTTTTAAGCTTTTGCACAAAAAAAATATAACGACAATTAAATATTTCGACTGCCTGGTTTAATCGCGGGAAGAACAGAAAGCTCTGCAGGAAGTGCATCACTAGCATAAGAGGTTATCTCGTATTCAGCAAGCGCAATCAATGGAACTCCAACATTGACCTTACCACCAGAACGATCAAGGATACATGCACTAGCCAATACCTCTGCTCCTGCTGCAACAAGCGCTTCAACAGTCTCACGAATGGAAAGACCCGTTGTTACAATATCTTCAACAATAACAATCCGTGCACCCTTCTTGATTTCAAAACGACGCAATTCAAAGATGCCATTTACACGCTCTACCCAAAGAGAAGGAACACCAAGGTGACGTGAAGTTTCATAGGAAGGAATAAGACCGCCAATTGCGGGACCAACAACATAGTCAATTTTTCCCTCGATAGATTTTTTGATTTTTTCAGCCAATCCACGACATAACTTTTCCGTCAAGTCAGCATGCATGAATACTTTCGCTTTTTGCATATAAGTCGCACTATGGCGCCCCGATGTTAAAATAAAATGCCCTTCTAGAATAGCATCTGCTTGTTTAAAAATATCAATGACATCTTGTGTCTTCATTGCAAAATCTTTCTTTTTATCCATGAACCCGCCGTACTGTACTTACTGAACCTGCCTTTTTTAACTGAGAAAAAATACGATTCAAATGTTTTAAATCCCACACTTCCAAATCAATCATAATTTCTGTAAAATCTGGTGCTGTACGGATAAAAGATAAATTTTGGATATTGGCATCGTTAGCAGAAATTATTTGTGTAATTTCAGCCAGAGAACCTGGACTATTTACAACTAAAATATCCATCCGTGCAGGAAAACGTTCATTCATTTGGGCATCAATATCCCAGCGGACATCAATCCATCGTTCTGGCTGATCATCATACGCCATCAAAGCTGAAGACTGTATTGGATAAATAACGATCCCAGCTCCTGGCTGCATAATACCAACAATCCGATCTCCAGGTACTGCTCCTTCCGGTGAAAAACGTACGGGTATATCTCCACGGGTTCCTCTAATAGGCAATGCTTTAGATTGATGATTCTCGACCTTTGCATTCTTCTCATTTTCTGGAACTTTAAAAATCATACCTTGAGCATTTTCAATATTAAACCAACCTTCTTCCCCAGGCCTAAAAGATGACTTTTGTACCACACGGTGATCTTGATAATCAGGATAAACCGCTTTAATCACATCAGCGGAAAACAGCTCTCCACGCCCAACAGCAGCCAATACATCCTCTACATCTTTACGTGCTAAACGTGGCAAAACTTTCTTCAAAAGGTCTTTTGAAAATTGCTTTCCCATATATTCAAATGAACGCTCGAGAATACGATATCCTAAACCCGAATATTGTTTACGTACCGCTGCACGACTTGCTCGTCGAATAGCTGAACGTGCTTTACCCGTGACAACAAGAAATTCCCATGCTGCTGGCGGAATTTGAGCGTGTGAGCGAATAATATCAACCTCATCACCATTTTTTAATTTGGTCATTAAAGGCATAATACGACCATTGATTTTTACACCCACACAAGAATCACCGATGTCTGTATGGACGGCATAAGCAAAATCAATAGGCGTAGCTCCTTTAGGAAAAGCAATTAATCGACCTTTCGGCGTAAAACAAAAAACTTGGTCTTGAAAAAGCTCAAGTTTTGTATGTTCTAAAAACTCTTCTGGATTATCTCCATCAGACAAAGATTGTATCGTTTGACGCAACCATGCATAGGCATTCGTTTCACTTGATAACTTCACAGTCGAATAATTGGAACCATGCTCTTTATAGATGGAATGAGCAGCAACCCCATATTCAGCAACTTCATCCATAGCAGCCGTTCTAATTTGCAACTCAACACGTTGTCTTGAAGGGCCAACAATTGTTGTATGAATAGAACGATAATCATTTTGCTTTGGTATAGAGATATAATCTTTGAAACGACCAGGAACCATTGGCCATGTCGTATGAATGACACCAAGAGCACGATAACAATCATTCACAGACTCAACAATCACACGAAATCCAAAAATATCCGATAATTGTTCAAAAGATAATGCTTTACTTTCCATTTTGCGAAAAACTGAATAAGATTTTTTCTGACGGCTTTTAACATCTGCTTTAATGCCATTTTCCAAAAAAAGTTTTGTCAATTCATTTTCAATTGTGGAAAGCAAATCACGGTTGTGTTTCAATAATTCAGAAAGTCGATTGGTAATCGTACGATAACCTTCTGGATTTAAATAAAAGAAAGAGAGATCCTCTAATTCCTCACGCATATCCTGCATACCCATACGACCTGCAAGTGGCGCATAGATATCCATCGTCTCTTCAGCAATTCGCCGACGTTTATCATCACGCATAACACCAAGGGTACGCATATTATGAAGACGATCAGCAAGTTTGACTAAAAGAACACGAACATCATCAGAAATAGCAATAAGAAGTTTACGAAGATTTTCTGCTTGTACGGCTTTCTTTGATACAAGATCAAGCTTATTAAGCTTTGTAAGCCCTTCAACCAACTTCCCAATTTCAGAACCAAAAAGCTGATCAATTTCTGCTCGTGTAGCGCTTGTATCTTCAATTGTATCATGCAAAAGAGCAACAGCAATCGTTGCCTCGTCCAACCGCATATCTGTCAAAATAGCAGCAACTTCTAAAGGATGAGAAAAATAAAGATCACCTGATGCACGCTTTTGATGTGCATGCTTTTTCATTGCATAATCATAGGCCCTGTTTAAAAGAGCCTCATCTACGTCAGACTTGTAACGTTGAACACGTCCAACAAGCTCACACTGACGCATCATACGAGCATATCCTTTATCTTTTCACACCTCTAATCTTTATTGAACATGTCCTATCAATAAAAGACAAGAAAAATAATTGCTCCTTACATGACAAGGTATCTTTACTCCTGTAACATAAATTGCTGCAATTAATAATCGTCACTTTTTTCTGGAACAACCAAACCTTCAATACCCGCTAAAAGCTCTTCTTCTGACATATGATCAAATGAAGTACCTTCTTCTTGCGACGACGTATTAAAAACACTTTCAGCTTCACCTGAATGGGTAATAAATTCACTTGCCATTTCTGGCTCATCTACTTCCACATGCTTTTGCAACGAATGAATAAGGTCTTCCTTTAAATCAGCAGGCGACAATGTTTCTTCTGCTATTTCACGCAAAGCAACAACTGGATTTTTATCATTATCACGATCAACCGTAATCTGCGCTCCTTGTGAAATCTGACGCGCCCGATGACCTGCTAAAAGTACCAATTCAAAGCGGTTGTCAACTTTATCAATACAATCTTCTACCGTTACGCGGGCCATTTATGCCTCTTTCTCAAATAAAAAAATTTAATAGCGGATAAAGGAGTATATACAATAATCAAAATAAAACACAAGAAAAACAACACAAACTTTTATATTTTTTGATTAAAGAACTTATTTAAAAAAATTCTTGGAAAATTTAAAAATGTATAACCTATTCATGCTCGTTATCAAAATTTCTTTTAAAAGCATTCCAATAGATTGACTTCAAACAAAGGGAGGTCTTTCTTGACAAAAGACTTGTCTGGAGTCCTTATCCTTTTAAAAGGAATACCTGCTGTTTAAACCCTTTGCAATAACAGCAGTCTTATACATACTTTTTATGATAATATCTTTATCTAAAGAGAAAACTTTTTTCTTTGAACATCATGTGTATCGCACTCTTATTCATCGAATAAATTACTGAAAGATGACCTCTCTTTACACAATAATGAGCAATAAGTTTATATTAAACTTTCTTCTAAAAAAGTTTATTTATATTCATTATAGATTGTTTATCAAAACATAACCCGTCATATACGCTATATAAAGACTCACAAAATAGAAAAACGATTGATGCCTAACACCATGAATAGCCAATTAACATCACTGTGCCCAGAACCACCCCAAAATTGCAATTTATGTCCGAGGCTTCATCAATTTATCGCTGGCTGGCGTGTAAAAGAACCAAGTTGGTATAACGCACCGGTGCGCCCATTCTTTCCTTATAAAGGGCCAGATACAACACGCCTTCTTATTGTTGGGCTTGCTCCTGGATTACGCGGAGCAAATCGAACTGGACGTCCATTTACTGGTGATTATGCTGGGCACTTACTTTATTCAACTTTAAAAAAGTTTGGTTTTGCCCAAGGAACCTTTGAAGAAAGAGCAGACGATACTCTTGAACTTATTGATGCAGCAATTGTTAACTCTGTTCGTTGTGTTCCACCAGAAAATAAACCCACCGGTGCAGAAATTAACACGTGCCGCTATTTCTTCTCACCTCTTTTAACAAATCTTCCCAAACTTAAAGCCGTTATTACCTTAGGCACCATTGCGCACCATTCAACGATACGTGCCCTTAATGCAAAAGTTTTAGCTCACCCTTTTGGACACGGCGAAATCAATAACATCGGCAGATTACGCATCTTTTCGAGCTATCACTGTTCTCGTTATAATACAAATACTGGACGTTTGACAGACGCCATGTTTCATCAAATCTTTCAAGCAGCAAAAACATACTTAGATCAATGCTAAAACTGTTTTAAACAGCGCTATGAATAAAGAATATCTAGATCGCATCCATTAGCCATACCTTTTTAAAAGTCTTGCTTTCTCACGTCCCCAATCACGTTTTTTTTCCGTTTCGCGCTTATCATGAAGCTTTTTCCCCCGCGCTAGAGCGATCTCCAACTTAACGCGCCCTCGTTCATTAAAATAAAGTTTGAGAGGAACAAGTGTCATTCCTTCACGAGACGTTGCATTAAAAAAACGTGCCATCTCACGTTTTGAAAGTAATAATTTGCGCAAACGTCGTGGTTCATGATTAAAACGATTAGCCTGCGTATATTCAGGAATATAGCTGTTTACTAACCACAATTCCCCATTCTCAAAACTCGCATAGCTTTCAGCAATATTGGCATGATTAGAACGTAAGGACTTCACTTCCGCTCCCTGAAGGACAAGACCAGCCTCAAGATTATTAAGGATTTCAAAATTAAAACGTGCTTTACGATTGTCAGCAATTATTTTCCGTACGGGCGCGTTCTTTTTTTTATTCATGGCTTTGTCAATATCATTTTATGCTTTTAAAAGACCAGCATGACTGAGGGCTGCATCAATAATCTTCTTTGTTCTTTCTGTTAATGGAACAATAGGAGAACGCACAGTATCACCACAAAATCCTAATTTTGCAGCAGCATATTTAATACCTGCTGGACTAGGTTCAATAAACACAGCACGATTAAGAGGCATCAAGCGATCATTTAATTCTCGTGCTGTTTTATAATCACCACGAAAACAAGAGGCTTGAAGTTCAGCACAAAGCTTTGGAGCAACATTGGAGGAAACTGAAATACACCCCATACCTCCATGTGCATTAAAACCTAACGCCGTACAATCATCACCGGAAAGCTGCACAAAATCTTTTCCACACTTTTCACTTTGTTCACTAACGCGCTCAATTCTGCTCGTTGCATCCTTAACACCAATGATATTGTTAAAATCTTGATAAAGGTCTTTCATCGTTTCTACAGCCATATCGATAATAGAACGACCAGGAATATTATAAATTATAATCGGAATAGAAACAGCTTTGGCAATGGAAGAAAAATGCTTATATAAGCCAGATTGATTTGGTCTATTATAATAGGGAGTGACAACCAAAACTGCATCTGCGCCAGCTTTTTGCGCGTATTGTGCAAGCTCTACAGCCTCGCTTGTGCTATTTGATCCCGCTCCAGCAACAACAGGAACACGCTTTGCAACCTGCTCAACACACAATTCTATAATCCGCTTATGTTCTTCATGACTTAACGTTGCTGATTCACCTGTTGTCCCAACAGGGCTTACACCGTTAATCCCTTGTGTGATCTGCCATTCAACAAAATCACAAAACGCCTTCTCATCAATTGCGCCCTTGTTATCAAACGGTGTGATAAGCGCAGTTATAGCTCCCTTGAGCATGACAAACTCCCTATAATGTTTGCTTTTATTTTTTTAATAATCGCCTTTTATAAATTTTAAATAGAGCATAATCTTGCTCTATCATTGAAGCAAGATGAATTTCAAAAAAAGCCCCCATAAGATGAAAATGTCCCTCCTTAAATGTTGAACATTTCTTTAAAATAAGCCGTCTATATTAACGCGTTTTTCATGCTTGTGTTCTATAAATCCTTAAGTTTTTACAAAAAGCAAGGTCTCAAGGTCTTTTCTCTATGCGTGTATTTTCCACCTCTCTTTTCGTATCAACCTTTACTGCACTTATACTGGCAATAAGAATTTTATTTTCAAGTGCATACGCGCAAACACCCCTTTTGCAAGGGAAAGTACCAATCCCTTTGGTTCGCCCTACTCCCTTTACCGCAAAAGAAGCTCAAGAATCTCTTCAACAGACACACACAACATCACACAATACTGCTACACTTCAGCAACTGAAAACTGGGCTAGATGCACTAGCAAACAACAATATTGCAAAAACAATAAATCTTCGTAATTCAATGGAAAAACATAGCCTTGATCGTCATATTTTGACATGGGCGCTGGGGGTGTCAAACCAAGCTAATATATCCAGTTCTGAAATATTTAATGCAATCAACATGCTAAAAGGATGGCCAGGTATAGAAACGATGCAACGCAATGCTGAACGTGCTTTTCTTAACGAAACCAACGTCACACGCGCAATCATCCAAAAATTTTCTCATCACCCGCCCCAAACAGCACAAGGGATGGCTCTTTTCGCTAAAGCACTTATCGCAACGGGACAAACCACTCGTGCTCAACACGTTATTGCGCCATGGTGGCATAAAACACAGCTTAATGCAAAAGAAGAAGTATTTGTTCTTAAAAATGCAAGCGCTACATTAAAACCTATTGATCATTTGAAACGCATGCAGTTTATGCTGTATGCACATCGTTTTGATTCAGCAGCACGCGTTGCAAAATTAGCCCATGCTCAATCTCTTTTTAATGCTTTTGTGGCCGTTGAAAAAAATGATCCTAGAGCTACACAAAAATTAAAAGCTGTAGAGAGATCATGGCAAAAAGATCCTCTTTTTCAGTTTGCTCGAATACGCCATCTTCGACGAACAGAGCAATATGATGCGGCCGCAGCACTCATGATGAAAACATCAAAAGATGCATTTCGCCTTATGAACCCTCATTCATTGTGGAAAGAACAACGCGCCCTTTCTCGTGAAATGCTCGATTTAAACAAACCAAAAATTGCTTATCAACTCGTTGCAATGCACACTGGTATAACATCTGCATTAGCCATCGATGCTGAGTTTCATGCAGGATGGTATGCACTACGGTTTCTTCATAACCCTAAATTAGCAATGCAGCATTTTTCACGTATTCCTCAACTCTCTTCTTTACCTTTTTATGCATCACGTGGATATTACTGGATGGGACGAACAGCAGAAGCGCTAAAAGAACATCAAAATGCCCAGCAATACTTTCATCGCGCAGCTCATTTTGGTGCAACTTACTATGGTCAATTAGCCGCTGCACGACTCAACCAAAAAAAGCTTAAAGTTTTCTTTCCCAAACCAACAACCGCTGAGCGACAACATTTTAGTGCACGAAAAGCGATCAAAGCAATTCAACGTCTTGAAGCAGCCGGCTATGCTGATTTTGCTAAAATTTTTTATAGAGAGCTCGGAAAAAAAATAGAAAGCCCCGGTGAATTAGCTCTTCTGGCTGTTATGGCAGAAAAAAATGGAGACTATTATACCAGCCTCAAAATTGGAAAAATGGCTGTTTTTCAGGGGAAAAATGTCGGTGCACTCTCTCATCCTCTGGGAGCTATACCAGCTTCTGCTAATATTTCTGTAGAAGAAAAATCGCTTATCTATGCCATTGCACGCCAAGAAAGCGAATTTAATCCAACAGCCATATCAAAAGCAGGTGCACAAGGTATACTCCAATTGCTTCCTACAACAGCAAAAGCACTGGCAAAAAAATACTCAATCGCATGGTCTCCTAAAAAATTTAGCAGTGATGCTCATTATAATGCAACATTAGGTGCTCATTTTCTCAATGAACAATTAGAACGTTTTAATGGATCCTATATACTAACTCTTATTGGCTATAATGCGGGTCCCCGTCGAGTCAATGAATGGATAAAACGTTATGGCGATCCTCGAGGTCAATCTCTCGATAACGTCATTGATTGGATTGAACGTATTCCTTATACAGAAACACGTAATTACGTGATGCGTGTCATGGAAAATTATGGTGTCTACAAAGCAAGACTCACTGGGAAAATAGATATAAAAACCGACTTGCTTTCTGGTCGACGGAAATAATATGCCTTAACTTCCCAAATAGCATTTGAAAGCGTTGATAAGAAGTGTTTTTATTCCTTTTTAAATAGTACCATACCCACTTTCTTAGGACGTATAAGAAAGTAATTTTAATTGATTCAGTATTAATAAATTCGAAATGAGGAAACCCTACGCTATTTGGGTCTTTTATTTTAAATACAAAATGATGAATTATCATTATAAATCAACAGGTAGTACAAATAATTCATTTCTTCTCAACATAGACGACAATATCATAGAGATTACAAATATATAGAGAAGAGTGAAACAAATAGCTCATCCTTTTACTGTTGCTTATTAGTCAATATTCAAATCTTGTGAAACAGCATCTTTTAAGACTATTTTTTCCTGCTTATAACATTTCTATAACAAATAAGAGTACGTTATTATATATATCGTTTGGATTATCTCTGATAACAGAAAGACAGACTCATTGAGTTAGAAAGCCTTAAAGACAAACAATTCTCTTCTGCCCCTTCCCTTTTCATTCGGTTCTACGACTTTTAAATATGTCAATATCTTTTAATGATGAAGCTTTGCTTTTTTTCTTATTTTTACATATAAGCTCACATCCTTCACACAAAACAGAGTATCCCCAAATAGTATGTTTTTCTTATTTATATTATTGTTTTATTTTAATGTTTCTAAGTCCATTTCACAACGGTGTATCTGAAAAGTACTTACGAAAATCCTCTCACGAATGGTATAAAAATCGATTAGACCTTTAATTAATAAAAGCTATAGCTCTATCATCCCTTAACTCCCAATGATGCAAAAGCCCTTTCATTTAGAGCACTCATAAGAAGTATATTCACTGCTTCTTAGAAGTTTTTTATCCATGCTCCTCCTCAACTTGTATCATACGTAAGCGGATGGTTTTGATTGATTCAACATCAAAAAAATTCGAATAAATTGTATTTGAACTTTCATTAAAATTATAAATAGTCATTATAAATCAATATATTATAAGAAAAGCGCCCCGCATAAAAAATCAGCTAAATATTAGGGATACTCTAATTGTTTTATTCACTTTTGATGGTGGTGGTGGTGGAAAAGAACCAACGCGTCGAAGGGCTGCCATCGCTAATCGATCAAGTTCCGGGTCACCAGCAGAGACTGCTACACGACTAGAAAAAATACTCCCCTGCTCATGCACCATAAATTCTAACTTCACCGTTCCTTTTGTACGATTGGTGCGCTGTCCCACAATATAATTTTTTTGCCTTTCTAATTGTGACTGTACCTTTGCTAACCACTCCATTAACAACATATCTTCAAGCCCTGCTGTACCGCCACCCTTGTTGATAGAAGAAGAACGTACCGCCTTTGCATTGGAGCGCTTTACTACAGCCTTTGGCATCGGTATTGTTTTTTTGATAAACGCTTTATGCTCCACTTTTTGAGGTAGGGGTTCTTCCAAAGGCTTTAAGTCATCTTGTTCTACTATATGCTGAGGTTCTTCCGATTGAACTTCATCCACGGATTCCAATCCTTCTGACTCCTGCTCTAGGAGATCAGACTGTAATACTTCTTGCTCTGTATTAATATCCGACTCTCTATGAATATCTGGCAAGTCTGTATCAACATCCGGATATACAGTTTCTTGCATAAAAGTCAGCATAATCTCCGACGAGAGCAAACCATTACTTACACCAGTACTTTGAAAATAAAACTGTGCTGCCAATAATACATGCAAAAAGAAAGCCCCAATAAATGCACCAATCCAAAGAGTTAATAATTGTTTCGTATTTGCAAAAATCATCGTTTCTTCTGCCACTATTTTAAGCTTAATATTGGTGTTCAATCTCATTAAAACAGGCTATTTTGAAATTGCAACTTTTTTCTTGACTGATTTTGTCATGTTTAATATGGTCTTCTAATGATTTTGTGCCGTTGTCAAAATCATTCCTACTTGGCTGGCAAGTTTTAATCAGTGAGTCCAGCCTTTTTGTATTAAAAAATTTCAAAACAGAGAGGGGATGTTTAAAAGGGTTATGATGTGTTATGCAAATAAGACGAAAAAATATCTATAAAAGCTGTGTAATTTTAAGTGCATTATCGGTCTGTATACCTTCATTTGTTTTTGCACAAAATAAAGATGGAAGTGCTGTCACTGAACTCAAACCAATCCTTATTAAAGGAAAAAAAATAGAAGATGCTTCAAATTCAATAACCATTCTGACTGATCGTAAGACCAACAAGAATATTGATGAAAGACAAATAACTGATGTTTATGATGTGAGTCGTCTTAATCCTTCCGTATCCTATAACTCAGAAAATAACAGTTTCGTTATTCGGGGTTTAGATGCAAACCGTGTTCTTACGACAATGGATGGTATTTCTCTTCCATGGTTTAATGATATATTCCGTGGTGGAGGTGGAAACACGACTTTTGATTTCAATGCTCTTTCTACGTTTGATACTATTCAAGGATCAGATTCTAGTCTTTATGGTTCTGGCGCCTTAGGGGGAATCATTGCGTTGCGTACCCTTGATCCTGAAGACCTGATCGTGGAAGAAAAGAATTGGGGAAGCCTTATAAAAGGTGGTTATAATTCTGTTGATAACAGCTGGCGCATCGATCAAGCTTTTGCTGTGCGTAATTACCGGACATTTTTACTTTTTCAAGGATCTTATGTAGAAGGTCATGAGCGCAAAAATATGGGAACAGTAGAAGGGTATGAGGAACGCACGCGCAAAAACCCTTCTCACTTTGATAAAAATAACTTGCTTTTTAAAATTCATCAATATTTGAGTGATAATCACCGCCTTGGTTTTACCGCAGAGCGTTTTGGTCATAATAGTAACACACATGAATTAAATTCGTCTAAAAGATACGCTCCAGGTTCCGTTTATGAGCAGGATAATAAACTTCGTGAGCGCTTTTCTCTTTCTTATAATTATAATGGTAATGGTGATGCAGTTCTTGATGCGTTTAATGGGCAGCTTTATTGGCAAAGGCAATCAAGTCGTTACGTTATGACAGGCGTTCGTGTTTCAGCTCCCAAAGGGGATTATTTGAGAGATAATTTCTTGCGTAATATCAATTATGGTTTCAATGCTGATGCCCTTAAAAAAGTGGATTTTGGCACTATAAACCATACGTTAAAGTTTGTAATGAATGTTTCGTCATCTAAATTTCATCACTATTTGTTAGGTAAAGACAATTGTCATATAAAAGAATACGCTCGGGGATGTCTTTTTGTTCCTGCTAATCGATCAGATTCACCAGACACAAATGGTTACAATTTAGGTTTTGTTTTTGAAGATGAAATTGGGTTGGTTGATGATCGTTTTCGTGTAACACCGGGAATCCGGTATGATTGGTACAAATATGTTCCTCAGAAAACACCTTCTTATGAGAAAGCACTGATTTCTGATAAATTCCCTCCAGAAAGAAGTGGTTCACGCTTTTCTCCTAAATTACGCGTGGAGTGGGATGTTCGTAATCAAGTAACGCTCTATGCTCAGTGGGCACAGGCTTTTCGTGCACCACGTATTTCAGAACTTTACGTCTCTTATATCAAACCTTCTGCTTATTACGTGAAAGGGAATCCTGATCTTCAACCAGAAACAAGCAATGGGTATGATGTTGGTCTACGGTATGGAAATGTAAATTTCGGTGGTTCCTTCAATGCCTTTTTCAATCAATATAAGAATTTCATAGATACTGAGGATAGAGGGCCATCAGAGGAATTTAGATTTGCGCGTCGGCATTACATGAATCGTTTTCACGTGCAAATTTTTGGTGTTGAGACAAAAGCTCATTTAGTTCTTAAAAATGGTTTTCATAGCAATGTTGCTCTTGCTTATTCACAAGGAAAAGATCTTGATAAAAAGGAGTATCTTAACTCAATTCCTCCTTTGAAAGCAGTTATCGGATTAGGATATGCAAAAGAAGTTTGGGGAAGCGATATTATCCTTACTTTGGCAGCTAAACGTGACAAAGTAGCCGGAGAATCTGATTACCAAAAAATTCCAGGATATCATGTCGTTGATATGACAGGGTGGTGGAAACCATTCGGTGAAACGGGACCTATTCTAAGAGCCGGTGTTTATAATCTTTTCAATACAAAATATTGGAATGTATCTGAACTTCCTTCAGGTAAAAGTTCAACACCAAAAGATTATTATAGCCAGCCTGGTCGTAACTTTAAGGTGTCGTTTGTACAAAAGTTTTAGTCACTTCTGTTAATTATTCGGTCAATAAAATCGTATTGATAAAAGGATTAATTATTGTGTTTCTATTTTCAACATCTTTAAAATTACAAAGATTTGGTAGAAAAGTTTTAATTCTTTCTGTTTTATCGTTTTTTGATTGCTCAGCTGTTGACGATAGAGTGTTATTTTGTGATAGATTGAACTCTTAAAAGAATTTAATTTATTGCCTTGGAATTGTAAAATTTGAAAGTTAGTTTTTGAGTTAAGTAACATAAGGTAAATTCATGGCACATACAGCTGAAATGATTCTTCGTTTGCGTGAAGAAAAAAAAGAAATGCGAAACCGCGATTTTGCGGTTTCGATTGGTATATCTGAAGCGGAGCTTATTGCGGCTTATTGTACCATTGGAAAAGCAAAAAGGCTACAAACTGATGTTGCTACTCTCTTGGAAAATGCACCTCGACTTGGAACCGTCATGGTCTTAACTCGCAATGAATATGCTGTTCACGAAATAACGGGACGCTTTGAAAAAATTGTTCAAAACGAACATATTCCTATCACACTTGGTGAAATTGATTTGCGTATTTTTACAAAACAATGGAAGTTCGGTTTTGAATATGATGTCGTTATTCTTGGAAAACCTACAAAAAGTCTGCAATTCTTTGATCAACATGGCGTTGCTATTTTAAAGGTCTATTCTAAAGATATGACAAATATGGAAGAGTGGAATAAACTTGTTGAAAAGCTCCTTCTTGAAGATCAGTCTCCTGTTCTTAACATTCTTCCCGTTTCTCTCCCAGCCCAATGTGACATAACAGAATTGGATATTGAGAGTTTTCGGGATCGTTGGCGGAAAATGACAGATGTACACCAACTTCACAAAATTATTTCCGAATTTAAAATTAATCGACATCATGCTGTAAAATATGTTGGTAATGAATTTGCCGATGAATTACAGGTAAATGCTGTTGAAATGATGCTTAACCAAGTCGCACAACAAGAACTGCCAATCATGTGTTTTGTTGGGAATAAAGGGTGTATTCAAATTTTTAGTGGGACTGTAAAAAATATTAAGCAAATGGGACCTTGGCTTAATGTTCTTGATCCAAGATTTGACCTTCATTTACTCACGTCTGGGATTGCTAGAGTATGGCATGTTCGCAAACCTACCCGTGATGGTTATGTCAGTTCACTTGAAGTTTTCGATAAAGATGATGAGATGGTTATTCAATTTTTTGGCGTACGCAAGGAGGGTCAAAAAGAACGTGAAGATTGGCGTTCTTTATTGAATAGTTTGCCATCATGCCAAGAAAACAGCAGTAACTAAGATAAGATAAGGTTAGACATGTTCATATCTCTTTTACATAGGTTATCAAACCTTTTTCTTACGTGTTTACTGCTCTCTCTTACTTGTTTTTCTAAACAAGTAATTGCTGAACCTGCAACGCGTTTTCCTGAAAATGCTCGAATTGTTTCTATCGGCGGAGCACTTACAGAAATTGTCTATGCATTGGGAGCCCAAGATCAACTTGTCGCCCGTGATAGTACAAGCGTCTACCCACAAGAAGCGCTCAAGCTTCCTGTGCTTGGATATATGCGTGCTCTTTCACCTGAGGGGGTTTTATCGCTTGCTCCAGAGGGTATATTGCTTGTTGAAGGAAGTGGTCCCGCTTCAACAATTGATATTCTCAAAAAAACATCAATACCTCTGGTGATCATACCAGAAGACTACTCCCGTGAAAATGTGATAGAAAAGATTCGCCTCGTTGGTCAAGCCATTCATCGGGAAGTGCAAGCCGCGGCGTTAATTGAGAAATTGAAGCGTAATTTTTTAGACAACGATGCGCTTTTGGCGAAAGTAACAACACCAAAGCGTGTTCTTTTTGTTTTCTCTGTGCAAAATGGACGCGTCATGGCATCTGGGACAGGTACTGCAGCTGATAGTATGATCAAACTTTCAGGCGCTATCAATGCTATCACCGATTATAAAGGATATAAACTTCTCAACGGCGAAGCATTATTGAAATCAGATCCTGATGTTATTTTGCTTATAAAACATGGTGCAAGATCAACCAGCATTGATAAGATTTTAGCCATACCGGCAGTTCAAGCAACAACTGCAGCGAAAAATCATGCCATAAAACAGATGGATGCTATGTATTTTTTGGGATTTGGTCCACGTACTGCAGACGCATCAAGAGAGCTTATTGAGATACTTTATGGTGCACATCAAAACGGTAAGAGCTGATAAAAATGGTAGACGGTACATCCAGGATGCATTTACCTAAAGAAAAAGAAGGTAAAAAAATAAACCGTTCAAAGCAGGGAAAAATTTTATTATTAAGCTTAATAATATTCCTTATTTTCAGTATTTTTGGTGGGCTCTTGAATGGTGCAGCAAAGGTTTCTTTCGTTGATCTCCTCCATGTGATACTTACACAAGATTTTTCGGTAAGTAGTAAAACGCGTGATTACCTCGTGCTCATCGACATAAGGCTTCCCCGTGTTATCTTGGGATTATTGATTGGAGCAGCCTTAGCTGTCTCCGGTGTTCTTATGCAAGGGCTTTTTCGTAATCCTCTTGCAGATCCCGGAATTGTAGGTGTATCAGCAGGTGCTGGACTTGGAGCAGTCTTAGCAATTGTTGTCGGCATTGCTTTTCCTGTTTCTTTTGCACCTTTTCTAGAGCCTTATAAAGTTATCATAGGTGCTTTTTTTGGTGGACTTTTATCAACGATTATTCTCTACATAATAGCAACGCATAACAGCTTTACCTCTATTGCAACCATGCTGCTTGCTGGTATTGCTCTTGGTGCATTAAGCAGTGCAGTTGTCGGAACATTGATTTTTGTCGCAAATGACCAACAACTGCGTGATATCACTTTTTGGAGTCTGGGCTCTCTTGCGGGCGCTACGTGGTTGAAAGTATGGCTCGTTCTCCCTTTTATCGTTATTGGTCTTCTTTTCTCTCCCTTTTTATCACGAGCACTTAATGCCCTTGCTCTTGGAGAAGCTGTTGCTGGCCATATTGGTTTCCATATTCAACGCGTCAAAAACATTGCTATTCCCCTTGTTGCTCTTATGTGCGGTAGTGCTGTTGCTGTCAGTGGTGGTATTGGTTTTATTGGTATTATTGTTCCTCATATTTTACGTCAACTCATAGGTCCTGATCATCGCTATCTCATTCCTTGCTCTGCTCTCTTGGGAGCAGCATTACTTATTTTTGCTGATATGTTTGCACGCTTAATTGTTGCCCCCGCAGAATTGCCGATTGGGATTGTAACAGCACTTTTTGGTGCACCTTTCTTTCTATGGATCCTTATATGCAAACGAGGAACAGACTTTTCATGATTGAAGCGACAAATATTTGTGTTCAGCGCGGAAAGAAGCAGATTCTTAAACACATTAATCTTCAAGCTAAAAGTGGTGCTTTTACCATTATTATTGGTCCTAATGGATCAGGAAAAAGTACTTTTATCAAAGCTCTGAGTGGTGAAATTCCTTACAGTGGAAAAATAACCTTAAATGGTTATAATGTATGCCAAACAAAAACTCATGTAATGGCAAAAATGCGCGCTGTACTACCACAATCAACAACGCTCGTATTTCCATTCTTAGTCCGTGAAGTTGTAGGGCTTGGCCTTTCTGTAAACCAATTTAGCATTGCCAAAGCCGAATTGCAAAATCTTATCCAGAAAGCTTTAGAGTGCGTTGACCTTTCTGATTATGGCAACCTGTATTATCACCAATTATCAGGTGGAGAACAAGCTAGAGTACAACTTGCCCGTGTACTTTGCCAAGTCTGGAAACCTGTTCATAATGGGATTCCTCGCTGGATGATATTAGATGAACCTATTGCTAGCCTCGATATTCAACATCAAATCATCGTTATGGATATTGCTAAACAATTTGCTCATTCTGGTGGCGGCGTTCTTGCTGTTCTTCATGACCTCAATCTCGCGGCACATTATGCAGATAACATGATCTTGCTCAAGGAAGGTGAGATTTATTGCGAAGGAAATGCAACTAATGTGTTGACAACACAAAATCTCCGCAATGTTTATCATTGTTCTTTAAACGTTTCTGAATTACCTAAAGAAGATATCCCTTTTATACTCCCTCAAACGACATCCTCCTATGAAATTAGATCTCTAGGCTATCGGCTTCAATCTAAAAACTAAAGTCCGTAGCAAAATAAAACACGCAAATATTCAAGAATCTTTTTTATTTTCATATGAACTCCTTTTTGTCATCTGTCATTAAAAAAGAAGACCAATTACCCTAAAGATATTTTTGGAAAAAAATACCAGTTTAAAATCTTTTAAGATTTTACGTAACTAAAAACATGTGAAATTTTATTTGCTATCAAACTGTTATATCATACAAATTTATACAACATAAACATGCGTTTTCCCACTCTTTCTATCACTTTTATCTTTATAAAAATGATTCAAGAAATGCGTATAAATGCCTTTGTTATAATAACGGGTGTATTATTATATCTTCTAAGGACCATATAGAAATCAAGTACCTTTCTCCCCTGCATAAAAGATTTATTTGTAACTTTAATGGTAATGTTTTCTTTATAATACATATACTTTAGCTTATTTGTATAAATAAATATTGATTTACAATGATATTTTTACTTTTCTCTCTCTATTAAAAAATTGTTTATTGGCATATCACAAAGAATTAACCTATTGAATAAAAACTTTAAAATAAACTCAATAACGCTTTTTGTAAGCCCCCTAATGCAAAAACAATGCGGAATATAGGGATGAGGAGAGAGTATAGAAATAGCGTTTGTCTTCTGCTTCATAAGCATAATGATGATTCCACTCAAAGGGGAACTATCATTTACAGATAAAGCCTCCTACCATGGCAATGCAAAGAAATGAAATTGACAACAAGGTGAGAAATATCTTTATAAGATGAATTAACTCATACAGGGGTATGCTATTTTTGCACAAAAAAAACGCTAAAAATATTGTACTTTTTTATGCCTCAGGTTGAATAATTTTATTACCTTCCCCTATCAAAACACCTTATGAAAAAATATATCTCCAGATCTCTTCACGGCACAGTTTAAATGATTTTTACACATTTTCCCTATGTTATCATACAATTATAAAAAAGTTATGATTTTCTTTTTTTATAATAAATTATATCCTTAGCTCTTTCTTTCAATCATTTTAAAATTGTTTTTTGACTCTCTCAAGTATTCTATTAACAATATAGATTTCCTTTTCATATGCATAGAAAATAACGCGGAATTGCTCCGCGTTAACAAAATTATCAAGGTGTATAGATTATTATTACTTAAACATACTCATGATTTTATAGCATAGACAACGGTTGTATTAACAGGGCGCGTTTCTGCCTCACCCGTATGGGAAAGAGTTACCTTGTGTGTATGTGCACCAGCAGAAGCTGTTCTCCCTTTCAGGGTTGCATTATAAGTATAATGATTCGGGAGTCTCCCAATATCACCAACGGGCCATCCTACCCCTTGATACTCAAAATTATGCGCATGCTCGCCTGCGTTTTCAATACTCCCAATATGTGTATGTGATTTTATGCTATCTTGTTGTTCATCTGCAAACTTTCTACCACCATCTAAACCCCGACCATTATCAAAGCCGCGTAAAAACATGCCTCTAAAATCGGGAACTTTAAAAGTTTTATTGCTGTCTTTTCCCCATTTATCACCTATTGCCTCGAATAACTGCGGATAATCTTCACGCTTATAGGCCTTACCATCACATAAAAGCCAACCATTTGGCACATTTTGCATAGCAAATGTTGCAATGAATCCAGAGGGGAAACTTTCTATCTTTGGTGGTGTAGGGTTTAATAAATACCAACCCTCATGCTCTTTTATTAAAACACCATTATTGTATACCATTTCATAAATGCCATCTGTTTGAAATTCTCCACCTTCTAATGGTATAATCCCCGTATCAGTGGCTTTATAGATAAGCTTTTCTCCTATATTATTAACAGTTATTGTTGTCACGCCAATATTTACACCACAAGCTTTAAAACGTATGACGATATCATTGTTGTATTTCTTTATAGGCGAAACTGTCTTTAAGGTAATTAATGTTGTTTTATCTTCCAAATTTACTATAAAGCTTGAATTAATAGATCCACCATTATCTGCAAGATATTCGCGCACGCGCTGCATCATCGCCCTTGCACTATCATTAACAGAACTAGGCGGCTGTCCTTCTGCCCAATTAATGATACTATCTGAATAAGCATTTTCATCAGCCTTTAGAGACCAATCATAGATATTAGACATTTTAAATCCCCCATTATTTTCATAGTTTTTCTAATAACTTCTCGTTCTGTGCACTAAAATGTGCTGTCGCTGTTTATTGGTACATCATAACCACTGCACCATCCTTATTTACGCATTTTATCTCTCTTCACTCCTTCCAATTTTATAACCTAAATTCACCAGACGCTTTTCATAACATTAGTATTAATGCTTTCTCTTCTAATGTATAATGTAACCACCTCATCTGATGTTACTTAATATCTTGTTTTGTTGCTTTGCTGTTGTTATATAATTATTTTTTCAATCTTGCATCTTGTTGCAAAATTTATAAATACTTCCAAAATTTTTCTTATTATGGATTTCATATAACCATTACTGAATGTAATAACTTATCATCCACATAGAAAGTTTCTGACTTAAACATTATCTTTTTTTATTTTTTTTCAATAGTTTAAATCTATCTCGTCGATATTTTATACCATATATTTTAAACAAAGAAATTCTATCTTTTGGCTATCATTTGTATTAAAACTTTAAAAATTAGCTTCAAATTTTTTGCATGCTTCATTATGTTTTTATTCACATGCAGATACTTTGTTCTATTTTATTCAATTGATTTCTGAAATTGTGTCACAAGATTAGCACCAATGTTTTTTTGAATAAGCTTTTGTTCAATCTAAATGTATCACAGAGAATATATTCAATATGGACATTTGCTCCACACTTTCATTAAACTGGAAATAAAATACTTTGAAATATTAAATATCACACACCTTCACAAAATTTGAAGGTTGTATCCGATCCGGAAAAAATTAAAAAGCATAACCCAGCCCCTCCCCCAATTTTTATGAACAATATCCTTGTTTATGAAACGCCCCATAACCAACTTTCCCCCTCCCACACTTAGCACATCCCCCTCTATATATTATTATATGTATATTTTTTTTGCAAGAACAATAAATCATTCTAAACAACATCTTGCAATTATTGGTGTTCTTCTTAATTCAAGGCAATATTATTTTTATAATAAAGATTAGGTATTGTTTCTCGCTTTTATTTATCGCATTCTTAATGCGAACATCCCCCTCATGAAGAATAGAATGCCCCAAACAAAATATAATGATATTGCATATTACGCACTTTTTAAGAAATATTGCTCAAAATATACTCCTTTCATTTTACGACAGCGCACGTCAATGATACAATAGCAAGCCATTATAGATCATCAGCTTTAAGCTTTTGAAGATACAAGTGGAATCCATCATACATTTTGTTGGCTCCCACGTTTTGACAGCCTCACTCTTAGAATGTTCATTAAATGACATTTGGCTTCCTTTCTTCAAGTGCTTTGCCCCATACGCTCCCACTTATGACGTGCAAGGAAGTGTTTTTATACGAAAAGATATATGATGAGAGGATCTTATGGTATTCTGAGTTATTATTTTAATATGAAAAAAATCTCAATCAAAGCCATAAACTATCTACTTTTCCCTGATAATCCGTTTTTAACTTTATTCTGGTTTATAAAAGCTTCAATATCATAGTTTATCACTTCATAATATCTATTTTCACTCTTAAAAACACACCAAAATCGTTTAAAATATATTTTTATGATTGACAATATAGATATTTAAGCCAACCATATTCGTATTAACAAAAATACTTCAAGTGGGAGGAGGCATGCAAATATTAGAATAGATATTGTATCAGTTTTTCAAAATAACTTTTCTTGAGCTGTATTGGGTTTTCTTTGCTACAAAGCAATACTATCCCTATTCATCTGAATGCTCGTGATTGATAATTTGAATACATCTCCATTAACATCGTAACTCCATTAACATCGCAACCTATTTTTAAACTCCGTGTCTATAAGGAAAAAGTTTGTGCAGAAAAATACTCCATCAATCAGTTGTAGCCCCTTTCCCGCTTCACGCAAAATTTATCAACAGAGCCTTCTCTTTTCTGATGTGCGCGTACCATTGCGTGAAATTTCACTGACTGATGGCAGTGGTAAAAAACCTTTAAACGTCTACGATACTTCTGGCCCCTACACAGATAAAGATATGATCATTGATATTACAAAAGGCTTGCCGGCAATTAGCTCGCCTTGGCTCTCTAAGCGGGATGATACTGAAACTTATCCTGCACGATTAGTTAAACCTGAAGATAATGGATTGACTTCTGATAAAAACCTTACACCAGCCTTTAAGCAAAAACGTTCTATTTTACGAGCAAAAAATGGCAAAGCAATTACACAAATGGCTTACGCACGCGCAGGCATTATTACCGAAGAAATGGAATATGTGGCTATACGAGAAAATGAAGGATTAGTAGTAAAAGAACGGCAGAATGTACCATCAAATGAAACATTTGCTGGATCAATACCAGAAATTTATACTGCGGAATTTGTTCGCAATGAAATTGCTTGTGGACGCGCCATTATTCCACAAAACATTAATCATCCAGAATGCGAACCCATGATTATTGGGCGTAATTTTCGTGTTAAAATTAATGCCAATATTGGCAATTCAGCAGTAACGTCATCTATGGAAGAAGAAGTTGATAAAATGGTTTGGGCCATTCGCTGGGGAGCAGATACAGTTATGGATCTCTCAACAGGTCGAAATATTCATAATATTCGTGAATGGATTATTCGAAATTCTCCTGTGCCCATCGGGACTGTTCCTCTGTATCAAGCACTCGAAAAAGTACAGGGTATTGCCGAAAACTTAACATGGGATATTTTCCGTGATACCCTTATTGAGCAAGCAGAGCAAGGTGTTGATTATTTTACCATTCACGCAGGATTAAGATTACCATTTATTCCTATGACCATTGATCGTGTAACAGGTATTGTTTCACGAGGCGGTTCTATTATGGCAAAATGGTGTCTCCATCATCACAAAGAAAGCTTTCTCTATGAACATTTTGATGAAATTTGTGATATTGCACGCACGTATGACATCTCTCTTTCATTGGGGGATGGATTACGCCCTGGCTCTATTGCCGATGCCAATGATGAAGCCCAATTTGCAGAGCTTAAAACCTTGGGAGAATTGACAAAAATTGCTTGGAAAAAGGATGTACAGGTTATGATTGAAGGACCAGGACATGTCCCAATGCACAAAATTAAAGAAAATATGGAGCAACAATTAGATCTTTGTCATGAGGCGCCTTTTTATACTTTGGGACCTCTTACAACGGATATTGCTCCTGGTTATGACCATATTACATCAGCAATTGGTGCCGCTATGATTGGATGGTTTGGAACTGCTATGTTGTGTTATGTAACACCTAAAGAACACCTAGGACTCCCCGATAGGAATGACGTAAAAACTGGTGTGATCACTTATAAAATTGCTGCTCATGCCGCTGACCTTGCTAAAGGTTTACCTAGAGCACAATTGCGCGATAATGCTCTTTCGCGTGCACGATTTGATTTTAGATGGCATGATCAATTTAACCTTTCTCTTGATCCAGAAACAGCCTGTGCCTTTCACGATGAGACAATGCCTAAAGAAGCCCATAAATTAGTGCATTTTTGTTCCATGTGTGGACCAAAATTCTGTTCTATGCGTATTTCCCATGATATTCGTGAGGCAGCTGCAATAAGAAAAACAAAAGGGGAAGGTATGATCGCCATGGCCGAAAAATATCAGAAAAATGGTGACCTTTATATGGAAATTGTTCCTCCTCAAAAAAAGAAAGTAAATAGTTGAAGAACATTCTTATCAAAGGTGCAGGTGTAGGCGGCTTAACAGCTGCCTTTATGTTACAGCAAAAAGGTGCTTCTGTTACTGTATCAGCCCCCCCTCATTCACCTATAGGAAGTGCTAGTTGGTATGCAGGAGGAATGCTCGCACCTTACTGTGAAAGGGAAAGTGCAGAACAAATTGTTGAAGATCTTGGTGTACAAGCTATACAATGGTGGCGTAAAACGCTCCCCAACCTTGTCATACAAAAAGGCACTTTAGTGGTTGCACCTACACGAGATAGAGGAGAACTTGAACGATTTTCTGTACGTACGCATAATCACAAAACCGTAGATAATACAGAAATAGCTCATCTTGAACCAGATCTTGCTGAACGTTTTAACTGTGCACTCTTTTATGAAAATGAAGCCCATATTGATCCTCGCAAAGCACTTATGGCTTTAAAAGAAAAGCTTCTCAACAATGGAGCCTGTTTTGTTGATGTAGAGAAGACTGAAAAAAAATTTGATATTGTTATTGATGCGACAGGAATAGCACGTTTAGGAAAAGATAAAAATATACGGGGCGTACGCGGTGAAATGCTTCTCGTGCGCTGCACCGATATTAAAATTTCGCGTCCAATTCGTCTTCTTCACCCACGGTTTCCTCTTTACATTGTACCTCGACAAGATAATATTTTTATGATTGGTGCAACGATGATTGAAAGTGACTTTGATGGTGCAATCTCTGTAAGATCAATGATGGAACTGCTCAACGCGGCTTATACTTTACATCCTGCTTTTGCTGAAGCAGAAATTATTGAATCTGGCGTTGGTGTTCGTCCATGTTATCCTAATAACTTCCCTTCTGTGCATAAAGATGGTAACTTTATTTCTATTAATGGATTTTATAGACATGGTTTTCTGTTGTCTCCAGAAATGGCAAAACGAGCAATGGAATTGGCATTGGAATAAAACATGCAAATATTTGTTAATGGTGAAACAGTCCAAACAGAAGTTATGACTCTCGGTCTCTTGCTTGAAGAATTGGGATATGAAGGAAATTGGCTTGCAACTGCTGTTAACGCTGAAGTTGTTCCCATAGATGCACGAAGCCAATTTGTCTTGCATGAAGGAGATAAAATTGAAATTTTAAGCCCAATGCAAGGAGGCTAAAATTATGCTGAATCTTTATGGACGACAATTCTCTTCCCGTCTTCTATTAGGTACAGCGCAATATCCTTCACCAGCAATCCTTCGTGATGCTATTCATAAATCGAATACGGAAATTGTAACTGTTTCCTTGCGCCGTGAAACTGCAGGTGGAAAACAAGGTGGACAATTTTGGAAATTTCTTCAAGAACTTGGGGTAACAGTACTTCCTAATACTGCTGGTTGTTATACTGTTAAAGAGGCCGTAACCACAGCCCAATTAGCAAGAGATCTTTTTAAAACGGCTTGGATTAAACTCGAAATTATCGGTAATTCAGATACCTTACAGCCAAATATTTTTTCCTTAATCGAAGCTGCTCAAATTTTAAACAATGAAGGTTTCAAAATTTTTGCCTATACAACGGATGATCTCATTGTTGCTGAAAAACTTTTTGACATTGGTTGCCGTGTTATTATGCCTTGGTGTGCTCCTATTGGTTCTGCCAAAGGACCTCATAATACTGATGGATTGCGTTCTATCCGTGCTTACCTTCCTGATGCTACTCTTGTTATTGATGCCGGCATTGGACGCCCATCACATGCCGCCATTGCGATGGAACTCGGTTATGATGCAGTACTGCTTAATACCGCAGTTGCTAAAGCAGGTGATCCTGTCTTAATGGCTGAAGCATTTTCTAAAGCTGTTCAAGCAGGACGTATGGGATATAAAGCTGGCATGATCGAAGCACGCAATGTAGCAGTCCCTTCAACACCAATCATTGGAAAAGCGGTATTTTCATGAAACTGGATCCATTTTACCTCATCGTTGATAACGCTGATTGGATTGAACGTTTGCTTCCTCTTGGTATCAAGCTCGTACAATTGCGTATGAAACATGAAAATCAACAAATAATCCGTCAACATATTAAGCGTGCAAAAAACATATGCAATAAATTGGGAGCACAATTAATTATTAATGATCATTGGGAAATAGCAATTGATGAAAAGTGTAATTTTATTCATCTGGGACAAGAAGACCTAAGCAATGCTGATCTTCACGCAATTCGTAAAAGTGGTATAAAAGTTGGTCTTAGTACACATGATGAACATGAATTGGATATCGCACTCTCTGCTAATCCTGAGTATATTGCACTTGGTCCTATTTATCCGACAATCTTAAAAAAAATGAAATGGATGCCGCAAGGACTAGAAAAAATCAAACAATGGAGAAAGCGGATTGGTGCTTTACCTTTGGTGGGTATTGGTGGTTTAACACCAGAACGCGCAGTGGGTGTTTTAAAAGCAGGAGCAAATAGTGCTGCTGTTGTGACTGATATTATCCTCCATAAAAAACCAGAAGAGCGTGTACAGCAGTGGATAAAAGTAACACAAACATGGCGTTGATACCTTCTATTCTTATTGTTGCGGGCACTGATCCAACAGGAGGTGCTGGTATTGTTCGTGATATAGAAACCTCTGCACATTTTCAAATAAAAGCAAATTTAGCAATTACTTGTGTTAACGTACAAGATGATAATCGCGTTGTCGAAATCATTCCAATGCGTGGAGACCTCGTCGCTGCGCAAATGCGTGCTGCCCTAGAAGCAAATCCAATAAGCGCAATAAAAATCGGTATGACGGGGACAAAAGCAATTATAGCAGCAATCTGTAACGTACTCAAAGACTATCCCCATGTTCCAGTTATTTTGGACCCTGTACTTGTCGCTTCATCAGGAGGAAAACTAATAACGGAAACAATCATCGACACGATGATCGATAAACTGCTTCCTCATGTTGATCTTTTAACACCGAATAGAGAAGAACTCGCTCTTCTTAGCAAAAGTCCATTGGCATCTCATGATAAGCAAGCAATACAACAAGCAAAAAAACTTTTGTCATTGGGAGCTCGCTCTATTTTAGTAAAAGGGGGACATGCAGAGGGGCCTCTTGCAATTGATAGCTTCATTGACAAAACTGAAGTCATAAATATCTCTACTCCACGTTTAAAAGGAACAATGCGAGGAACAGGTTGCATTCTCTCAAGCGCTATTGCAGCGCATTTAGCATTAAATGAACCTCTCATTTCAGCTGTAAAAAAAGCAAAAGCATATATCCACACATTGCTTTTAACCCATTGTAAAAATAGTTTATAACGTCTTAGTATTTTCTCATATAAAAGTAATATTTATATATTTAAATTAATATATTTAATATTTTTTAATAAAAGTTATTAAAAAATATAATAATATGAAATTTATAATTAATTTTATAAATAAAATACTACAAAATTCACTTTAATTAAGTATTAAATATAGAATATAATGATAAAAATATTATAACACCACTTGCATTTAGTAAAAAATTCTTTTGGTATGAGTGAGTTTATTCTGTTTAAAAAGTTGAAATAACGCAATTTAAACAAATTATACATTTAAAGATGCACATAATCGCGAACATTCGCATTTTACGATTTGCCTTTTTTGTGAAAAGAGAGAATCCTATCAACGTTCTTATACATTAATGGCTAGCGAATACATTTAATAAAACTTGAAGGATAATTTTGTTTGATCTATAATCGCTAGATCATTAGAAAAAATAAAATGTTAAATCAAACGCCGTGCTCAATTTCCTATGAAGAACTCTTAAACTTTTATAAAGAAAGTGGTGCGGATGCCGTTCTGACAGATTTTCCTATTGATCGTTTTAAGCAGTCTGCTTGTTCAGAGAGAAAATTAATATCTGTCGTGAACATTTCTCATAATCAACAAGCATCTCCCAAAACATCTCCAACCGTAAAATTAGATCATCATCAGCTGCATAACTCTAGGACTATACAAAATGAATCCACAGCTATAGAGAGTGCAAAAAATGCAAAGACACTTGATGAATTAAAATCTGCTCTCCTTGCATTTAATGGCTGTTCATTAAAATTGACAGCAAAAAATACCTGTTTTTCAGATGGAACAGCAGGAAGCCCCCTGATGCTTATAGGCGAAGCACCAGGACGAGACGAGGATATACAAGGAATTCCTTTTGTGGGAAAAGCTGGGATGTTGCTTAATAAAATCCTCGCATCAATTGGCTTAACAAGAAATAATGTTTACATTGCCAACACTATTCCTTGGCGTCCGCCAGGAAATCGTACACCAACACCAAGAGAAGTTGCCTTGTGCCGCCCTTTTATTGAACGACACATTTATTTAGCGCGTCCTCGTGTTCTTATAGCACTAGGAGGCGTTGCTGCACAGTTTCTTACTGGATCTCAAAATGGGATTATCCGAACAAGAGGGAAATGGCATATCTATGAAAGCGAGGATAATATAAAAATACCTGTTATGCCAACTTTCCACCCAGCTTACCTTCTTAGAACCCCTAGTCAAAAGAAGCTTACATGGATAGACTTCTTAGAAGTAAAAAATCGCCTCGACAGCCTTTTGTAATTCTTTAATCCTATATTGCTTCTAAAATTAACACACCCTTCTTTAACTCTTAAAATACAAATGGGAAAAAACTATGAAACAGCCAATAACATCTATTTATCGTTTGGAAGACTACCAACCAACCCCTTACGTTATCCCTAAAACACAACTTTCTTTCCAATTAGCACCGACAAAAACCTATGTTATAGCCATATTGTCTATTGAGCCTCGTCACGATACAAAAGAATTAACACCTCTTGTTCTTTCTGGTGATGATCTTACTTTAATTTCCGTTTCTATTAATGATGAGATATTAGCCCCAAACACTTATAAAGTGACGCCTTCACGTTTAGAAATTACAACGCCACCAACGGTTCCTTTTACATTGAAATTGGTTACGGAACTGAATCCTGAAAGCAACCGCCAACTTATGGGGCTTTATCTTTCAAATGGTGTTTATTGCTCACAATGCGAATCGGAAGGTTTTCGTCGTATTACTTATTTTTACGACCGCCCAGATGTTCTTTCTACATATAGAGTGAAAATTGAAGCAGATACCCAAACAATCCCAATCTTGCTTTCAAATGGTAATCTGGTGGAAACAGGAACTTTAGAAAATAATCGCCATTTTGCCATTTGGGAAGATCCTTATCCCAAACCATCTTATCTCTTTGCTTTAGTAGGTGGAGATCTTGATAAGTTAGAAGACCATTTTACAACTGTATCTGGACGACGTATTGAGCTTGGTATCTATGTAGAAAAAGGAAAAACCGAACGCGCAACCTATGCAATGGATGCTCTTAAACGTTCCATGCATTGGGATGAACAATGTTTTGGGCGCGAATATGATCTTGATGTTTTCAATATTGTTGCTGTTTCCGACTTTAATATGGGAGCAATGGAAAACAAAGGCCTTAACGTTTTTAATGATAAATATGTTCTTGTCGATCCTGAAACAGCAACCGATCAGGATTATAGAAATGTTGAACGTGTCATTGCACATGAATATTTCCATAATTGGAGCGGTAATCGTGTTACCTGTCGCGATTGGTTTCAACTCTGTTTAAAAGAAGGATTCACTGTTTATCGTGATCAGGAATTTTCATCAGATCAAAATGTACGCAGCCTACAGCGAATTGAAAATGTAAAAGCATTAAAAGCGACGCAATTTGCAGAAGATGCAGGACCTCTTGCGCATCCTGTGCGTCCTCGTCAATATAGCCAAATTAATAATTTTTACACAACAACTGTTTATGAAAAAGGTGCTGAAGTTGTTCGCATGATACGGACTATTTTAGGTCCTACTCTTTTTCGTAAAGGCACTGATCTTTATTTTCAACGTCATGATGGACAAGCTTGTACAATTGAAGATTTTATTACCTGTTTTGCTAAAGTGTCTGGTCAAGACTTCTCCCAATTCATGCTATGGTATGAACAGGCAGGAACACCCAATGTAGAAATCGATAGTCATTATAGCGATGGTGTTTTAACAATTCATGCAAAGCAACATATTCCCGCAACCCCACAACAAAATACAAAAAAGCCTATGCTTATCCCTATCGTATTTGGCTTGTTAGGACCTAACGGAGAAAACCTCACCTATGAAGCGGATACAGATATTCAATCAGATGTTATGCTTTTATCCAAGGAAAGCCAAACGTTTACATTAAAAGGACTGCGTGAAAAACCCGTTTTATCACTGCTGCGAGACTTCTCAGCACCAATTATTCTACACACGCCATTTAATGAAAATGAACTTATTTTTCTTGCACAACATGATGACAATCACCTTAATCGCTGGCAATCTCTTAATCATTTAATGACGCAAGCTTTGCTTCAAAGCATTCAAGATAAAACACAAGAAAAAGCAACTCTCCCTTCTGCTTTGCTAAAGCTGATTGAAACAATCATAACAGATGAAACCTTAGAGCCTGAATTTCGTGCCTTCTGTTTAAATTTACCTAGTGAAGTTGAGCTTGCTCATACAATCGGTAAAAATATTGATCCAGATCGTATTCATTACGTGCGCAATCAGTTTCTCGCTTCACTTGCACAAACACATCAAACACTCTTAACAAAATTTTATGAACAAATGCAAACCCAAGAACCCTATTCACCAGACACTGTACAAGCCGGAAAGCGAGCATTAAAGAATATCATACTGGATTACCTTTCCATTGCTGAAGCCAATCCAAATCGAGCTGCTATACAATATGCAACAGCTGATAATATGACTGACCGTATGGCCAGTATCGCTGTTCTCGTGAAGCGTTTTAATGAAAGTGAGCAGGCACAAAATGCCTTAAATGATTTTGAAAACCGCTATCGACATGACCCTTTGGTTATGGATAAATGGTTTTCTATTCAAGCAATGGTTGCTGGCACATCAACACTCGAGAATGTTCAAAAGCTCATGCAACATCCGCTGTTTTCACAAGATAATCCTAATCGTGTACGTTCTCTAATCGGTGTTTTTGCCTCTAACAATCTCACGGGCTTTAACAGGATGGATGGGGCATCTTATCATTTTCTTTGCCAAGTCATTTTGGAAATTGACAAAAAAAATCCACAGCTTGCTTCACGATTATTAACAATGATGCGCTCTTGGCGACAATTAGAACCTATTCGACAACAAAAACTTGAAACTGAATTAAAAATGATTGCTGCTGCGCCAAAATTATCAAGCGATGTTGCTGATATCATCAACCGTCTGCTTACTTGAAACAAAAAATTATTTTAAATCAATATGCTATGATATTTTTTAAAATAAATTCTATAAACTATTCGATCATCATTAAATCTATAAACAGGCAATCTAAGCCTGTTTATAGATCACGTTTAAAGTACTTTTTTCTTTTCATATTCCAAAATCATAAAAGTAAAATTATTTTTTTTAAAAAAAGACTGGACAGAAGACTCCTGTTTTGATTCATTGCACTCGATGGGGTTACTATGAATATCGAAGCAGTTTTTAAATCACATTATTCCAGAATTAAAGGAACGCGAGATGGCTAAATTGGACGCATATAATGCGCCAAGGGAGGTGTATGCTGATTCAAAATCAAGCGCTCAAAGTCGCAAGGAGCGGACAGAGCGTACCAATCTGTTTTCTGGTTCTGCCTATAAAAAACTTCTTTTTATTGAACCTTGGCTGCGACGTTCACTCCCATTTGTAATTCTTGCATTTCTTGTTATACTAGCAGCAATCCGTTCCTTATCAATCTATGATTGGCGCAACACAATTGATAAAAACACGCATTCTACCATCGCTCTCTTAGCTTCTCATATTACCAATATAATCGACCGTGACTTACTTGCCGCCACTCGACAAGGAAAAGCTGCTGCTCTTTCTCATAATCATTTACAAAATATCCTGACCAATTTTCGTAACAAAGGTTTTATAAAAACCAGCGCTGTTATTGCTATTGTCGATCAAAAAGGCAATGTCCTAGCTTCATCAAGTTCCGAGATTGTCTTAGGAAAACCCTTACAGGATTTTACCTCTGAAAGCATTACTTTACAAGCTCTAGGAAAACATGCTGGAATCATGAAAATTACAATAGGAAAAGATATTCCTGCTCTTGCTTCCTTTCAGCAAACAGAAAATGGACAATATGGGGTATTCATCAGTGAAAAAATGCAACATATTTACATGGAATGGCGGAAAGCTCTCTCGTTAAATATAACCATGTTCATTGGAACTAGTGGCGTTATCCTCGCTCTTCTTTATGCTTATTATAACCAAATTGTACGAGCACGCAAAACAGATCTTGTTTCAGAAAAAATTCAAAACCGTATTGATATGGCAATGATGCGTGGACGCTGTGGACTATGGGATTGGAATATGGCAAGTGGACGCGTCTACTGGTCACGAGCAATGTACGAAATGCTCGGCTATGTCCCTCAAGATGCATTGCTCTCAATTTCCCAAATTAGCGCCATTATCAATCCAAATGATGCGAATTTTTTTGACCTTGCTCAGGAATTAATGAGCGGTAAAAAAAAGCATATCGATATTAACGTTCCTATGCGTCATGCTGATGGTCATTATGTATGGATGCGCATTCGTGCCGAAGTGACTGAAGAAGAAGACCCCCATTTGGTTGGTATTTCCTTCGATATTAGTGAACAGCAACAATTGGCTGAACAAACGGCGCAAGCCGACCTTCGTATCCGTGATGCGATTGAAAACATTTCAGAATCTTTCGTCTTGTGGGATGCTGAAGGACGTTTAGTCATGTCCAACAGCAAATTTTGCGAATATGCCGCTATTCCTAAACAAATTCTCCAATCAGGTATCCAACGTGCAACAGTCGAAGCCATGGCACGCCCTGCACTCAGTGAATATCCCCTTAAAGATGATGGTACTGGTAACTTAACCAGTATTCGCCAAACGGCAGATGGTTGTTGGCTCAAAATTAACGAACGACGAACCCAAGATGGAGGATTGGTTTGTATTGGTACTGACATTTCTGAGCTTAAACAACAACAGGAAAAATTTGAAGACAGTGAAAGGCGTCTTTTTTCTTTCATTCAAGAACTCAAGCGCGCACGAGGGAGTGCTCAACAACGCGCAACAGAAGTTGAAAAACTTAATAAAAGTTTGAAAGCAGAAAAAGAACGCGCCGAAAGTGCTAATAAGGCTAAATCAGAATTTTTAGCCAATATGTCTCATGAATTGCGCACGCCTCTGAATGCTATTCTTGGTTTTTCAGACATCATGTTGCAATCAACTTTTGGCCCTCTTGGCTCACAACGCTATAAGGAATATATGCATGATATTTACAATTCAGGAACCCATCTTCTAACCCTTATCAATGACATTCTTGATATGTCAAAAATCGAAGCAGGAAGATTTACGCTTGATTGTAAAAATACCGATCTTGAGCCCATCATTAGTGAAGCAGTACGAACACTAACGCCCCAAGCTCAAGAAAAAAATATTGTTGTTACAACAAACATTACCCCAGAACTTCATGCTGAAGTTGATGGTCGTGCAATGAAACAGATTTTCCTTAATCTCATCTCTAATGCCGTTAAATTTACGCCTTCTGGCGGAAATATTGATGTCTGCGCTTTCAAGAAAAAAAATAACCTTATTTTTAAAATTACAGATACAGGCGTTGGTATTCCCCAATCAGCAATTAAAAAACTTGGGCAACCTTTTGAACAAGTCGAAAATCAGCTCACTAAATCTCATACGGGCTCAGGTCTTGGATTAGCCATTTCACGCTCCTTGCTAGAACTCCACAAAGGAAAACTTGAAATTACTTCAAAAGAAATGAAAGGAACAACTGTAACGATTATAATGCCCATCACACAAAGTTAAATTTCTCCATTTTGTTCTCGTTGTAGTAAAATCTGTTTCCGTTTGTCCCCCCAACGATACCCTGAAATAAAACCATTTTTACGCACAACACGATGACAAGGAATGATAACAGCCAATTCGTTACGTGCACAGGCATTAGCAACGGCACGAAAAGCTTTCGGCATACCAATACGGCACGCTAAGATCTCATAGGAAATTGTTTCACCACATGGTATATCACATAATACTGCCCATACTTGTCGTTGAAAAACTGTACCATTTATATCTAAGGGAAAATTATATTTTTTTACCAGCTTAGGTGTTTCTATCATGGCTATAATATGGGCAACTTCTCTCTTAAATGTATTATCACCTACAACTTGTTGTGCATCACCAAAGCGTATCGTAAACTCCTGTAATAATTGCTCTATAGTATCTCCTAACGCTATATGACAAATCCCTTTTTGAGACCTAGCCACCAAAAGTTTCCCTATTGATACATCTTTCAAACAGAATACTCTTGTTTGGGAAATGTTTAGCATTTTAGCCTTCTTTATATTTTAAATAAGTCTTGAACATCATCCATAAAGTAAAAGGAGAGTATTCACTCTCTTTTAAAAACAAATAAAATTATTCTGAAATGATCTCCTTAGCCATTGTATTAAAATACACTCTCATCCTTTTATGAAACGGACACATCTATAGATTGACGTTCCCTACCCTAAAACAGAAACTTCGACCAGAGCTGATTTATCAACAATCTTGCTATTTATCTAACAGATTCCAACTGAAACCATTTGATATAGTTTATTTCATAAGCTCTCTACAGACAAATCTTGTCCTGAATTTTATCATATACTAACAAAAAATACCTTAATGTGGTAAATTTTCATACCTTATATCACAGCTCTAAACGGCAGTATTTTACAGAACAACACGATAAGCTTTCCACTTCATTTTACGAAATCCCATTGAACCATAAATAATGGCTTATGTTTTACAAGCAATAGAAAAAGCGCGTGCTCTCTTAGGCAAAAAATGTCATAAAACACAAAATATACCGGCAATGGATTGGAAAGATGTTCCGGCTTTTTATGCTCCACGTATGCTTGAATATTCTAATTTGTTAGAGCACTGTTATTATTTTTTTATCAAAGGTCATACTTTTGATAGACTGACGAGATGACTCAACTCAAAAAGGAAATTTATCTTCAATTTTATGAAAAAAAGCATGGAAAAGGTATTTTAATGCTTACTTTCTTTGTCACTTAACTTATAAAATGATTGTAGCCTCAGAACTGAAATATTTTGCCCGCAACAATCGCACATAGATATTTGTCATAGGAAAAAGTCATGCCCAAACGCACAGATATAAAATCTATTCTTATCATCGGAGCAGGACCTATTATCATTGGTCAGGCATGTGAATTTGATTATTCAGGCACTCAAGCCTGTAAAGCATTAAAAGAAGAAGGTTACCGAATTATTTTGGTAAATTCTAATCCTGCCACGATTATGACAGATCCAGATCTAGCTGATGCAACTTATATAGAGCCCATTACTCCTGAAATAGTTGCCAAAATTATTGCCCACGAGCGTCCCGATGCCCTTTTACCCACTATGGGAGGACAAACAGCCCTCAATACTGCTTTATCATTAAAGCGTATGGGTATTTTAGACCGCTATCATGTTGAAATGATAGGAGCCAATGCTGATGCTATTGATAAAGCTGAAGATCGTGCTTTATTCCGCCAAGCGATGGCAAAAATCGGTTTGGAAACGCCACGCTCTATGTTAGCCAATGCAACAGAACTGAAAGAAGAAAATCGCCAACAACACGCAAAAACGTGTGCTGAACTTAAAGCAAAGCTTTCTGGTGCTGCGCTTGACAAAGCACTCGAAGAACTTGAGCGCAACTGGCGACATACCGAAGCTGATCGCAAACAACATTATATCGCTCATGCAACAGCAAAAGCAGTTCAAGCTCTTGATGTTGTTGGGCTTCCAGCTATTATTCGTCCTTCATTCACCCTTGGTGGAACTGGTGGTGGAATCGCTTATAACCGCTCTGAATTCTATGAAATTATTGAACGTGGGCTTGAAGCTTCACCAACAACAGAAGTATTAATTGAAGAAAGTGTTTTAGGGTGGAAAGAATATGAGATGGAAGTTGTTCGTGATAAGAACGACAATTGTATCATCGTTTGTTCTATTGAAAACATTGATCCGATGGGGATTCATACCGGTGATTCGATCACTGTAGCACCTGCTCTCACCTTAACCGATAAAGAATATCAATGTATGCGCAATGCCTCGATTGCTGTTTTGCGTGAAATTGGTGTTGAAACGGGGGGATCCAATGTACAGTTTGCTGTCAATCCTGAAAATGGGCGCCTCATTGTTATTGAAATGAATCCGCGTGTTTCTCGCTCTTCAGCGCTTGCCTCAAAAGCAACGGGGTTTCCCATTGCTAAAGTAGCGGCTAAACTGGCTGTTGGTTATACTCTTGATGAATTAAAAAATGATATCACGGGTGGTGCAACACCAGCATCATTTGAACCTTCTATTGACTATATTGTGACAAAAATTCCTCGTTTTGCGTTTGAAAAATTTCCCGGTTCATCACCCGTCCTCACAACTGCGATGAAATCTGTAGGAGAAGTCATGGCAATTGGACGCACTTTTCAAGAATCGTTACAAAAAGCACTCCGTGGACTTGAAATAGGGCTTACGGGTCTTGATGAAATTGTGATTCCAGAGCATGCTGAAGGTGATGAAAAAAGTTCTATACGCTCAGCCATTGCCATACCAAGCCCTGATCGTCTACGCTATATTGCTCAAGCCATGCGCACAGGCTTACCCTTAAATGAGATTCACCAAATTAGCAAAATTGATCCGTGGTTTTTAGAACAAATAGCCTCCATCATTGAAATGGAGCAGCGTATCCGCATTCATGGATTACCCCAAGATGCAGATAATTTACGTATGTTAAAAGCTATGGGCTTTTCAGATGCGCGATTAGCCTCCCTTACAGGGAAAGAACCCGATTATATCGCAGCTTTACGTAAATCACTGAATGTTAAACACGTCTTCAAACGGATTGATACTTGTGCCGCTGAATTTTCTTCTCCTACAGCCTATATGTATTCAACATATGAAGTTCCCTTTGCAGGTGTAGAGCACTCGGAAGCACACGTTTCTGAACGCAAAAAAATTGCTATTTTAGGCGGTGGACCAAACCGCATTGGGCAAGGTATTGAATTTGATTACTGTTGCTGCCACGCTGCTTTTGCACTGCGTGATGCAGGATTTGAAGCGATTATGATTAACTGTAATCCTGAAACAGTTTCAACCGACTATGATACCTCTGATCGCCTTTACTTTGAATCTTTAACAACAGAAGACGTTATCGCTATTTTAGAAGCAGAACAGGAAAAAGGAGATTTGGTTGGAGTCATCGTCCAATTTGGCGGACAAACACCCTTGAAATTGGCAAGCGCTCTAGAAAAACACAACATCCCCATCCTAGGTACTTCACCTGACGCTATCGACTTAGCAGAAGATAGAGATCGCTTTCAAAAACTGTTATTTAAACTTAATTTAACACAACCTCAAAATGGTATTGCCCACTCCATTGAACAAGCACGCCTCATTGCCCACGAACTAGGCTTCCCCTTGGTTGTACGTCCCTCTTATGTTTTAGGAGGACGTGCTATGCAAATTATCCGTGATGAACGTAGCTTACAAAATTATTTACTTGAGAGTGTCCCCGAATTAATTTCAGAAGATATCAAAGTCCGTTATCCTAACGACACAACAGGACAAATCAATATATTGCTTGGTAAAAATCCGCTTCTCTTTGATACCTATTTAACAGAAGCAATTGAAGTAGACGTCGATTGTCTATGTGATGGCAAAGAAACACTAATCGTTGGTATTATGGAACACATTGAAGAAGCTGGTATCCACTCTGGTGATTCAGCATGTTCTTTACCAGTCCATACGCTCTCAAATAAAATAGTTACTGAATTAGAGCGCCAAACCAAAGCATTAGCACAAGCACTTCATGTTCGCGGCTTAATGAATGTACAATATGCTATAAAAGATGACACCATTTATGTCTTAGAAGTCAATCCCCGTGCTTCACGTACTGTCCCATTTGTTGCAAAAACGATTGGTCGCCCTATTGCTAAAATGGCTGCACGTATTATGGCAGGAGAAACGCTTCATGATGCTCTTCAAGCTTATGGTGGATTACCTTCTTTGCAAAAAAAACAACATATTGCCGTCAAGGAAGCAGTATTTCCTTTTGCTCGTTTTTCAGGTGTTGATACACTTCTTGGTCCAGAAATGCGCTCAACCGGTGAAGTTATGGGACTTGACTATGAATTTTCGCTTGCTTTTGCTAAAGCCCAACTTGGAGCTGGTGTAAAACTCCCTAAAGAGGGAACTTTGTTCGTTTCTGTAAGGGATGAAGATAAAAAACGCATCTTAAATCCTGTAAAACGTTTAACTGAGCTTGGCTTTTCTGTTGTCGCCACAAGTGGAACACAAAAATTTCTCACCGAACACCACGTTGAAGCAAAAAAAATCAACAAAGTTCTAGAGGGACATCCCCATATTGAAGACGCTATTCGTAATCGCCAAATTCAATTAATTTTTAATACAACTAGCACTGCCAGTGCCATCTCAGACTCAAAATCATTACGTTATGCAGCACTCATGCAAAATGTTCCCTATTATACAACAATAGCTGGAGCCGAAGCCGTCGTAGAAGCGATCAAAGCACTCAAAAAAAGGCACCTTGAGGTACGTTCACTACAAAGTTATTTTAGTTGAATTTTTTTCCACTTAGCAAAATGTACACTGTTTTCTTATTTTTTCTTTATATAAAAATTGATTAAGACTTGCTTTTTGTTCTAAAAACTTTTATAGAGGTTTCATCGAATTTTCGGTTACGTGACTTTCTTTCCTGTGCAATCTGCACTTTCGGCGAAACTTCTCCCACCTAATTTCGATCTACAACCGTATTGAAGAAATGAAAGCTTCAATGCTCAATATAATTATATATTCTAAGGAGTTTCCTATGTCTACAGGAACAGTTAAGTGGTTTAATACAACAAAAGGTTTCGGATTCATTCAGCCTAGCGATGGTAGTGCAGATGTATTTGTACACATTTCTGCCGTCGAGCGTTCAGGTCTAAACAGTCTTAATGAAGGGCAAAAAATCTCTTATGATGTTCTTCAAGATCGTCGTTCAGGAAAATTTGCCGCTGGTAACCTTGCAGCACTTTAAAGTTTAAATTCTGCAATATTTTATTTAGAAATCTTCGTCTGTAAAGACGAAGATTTTTTATTTTGTATAAAGCATTATTTTACCTTGTTAAAATAAAAGACTGCTTATCTCCTTTGCACAATTTATCAAACCTCTCTTATACTTCCTCAAAAACTTTCATAAAATCTACGAAGAGATTATCTTGTAAAAGATCTCAAAAAAGAAGAATATAAAGCCCGTGTAAGAGTATTTTGGAAGTTTTTTATTGCATACAATATAATCTCTTATAGAATATCCTTAAAGCAATAACCATTTGTTGATATAATATAAGGATTTAAAATTATGGCTTTTATTGCCGACAAACTGTCTCGTATCAAACCTTCTGCAACAATTGCTGCTTCTCAAAAGGCCCGTCATTTAAAAGCATTAGGGCGAAATGTTATTGCTTTAAGTGCTGGAGAGCCAGACTTTGATACCCCAGACAACATCAAAAACGCGGCTATTGAAGCTATTCGAAGGGGAGAAACAAAATACCCTCCCATATCTGGAATTCCAGAATTGCGCCAAGCAATTTCTGCAAAGTTTAAAAGAGAAAATAACCTTCTTTACCAACCAGAACAAATTATTGTTGGTACCGGTGGAAAACAAATTCTCTTTAATGCATTCATGGCAACTTTGAATAAAGGAGATGAGGTCATCATTCCATCCCCTTATTGGGTTAGTTATCCAGAAATGGTCGCACTCAACGATGGTACGCCTGTCTTTTTAGAAACAAAAGCCGAATTTTCTTATAAACTCCAACCACAAAAGCTAGAAGCTGCCATTACCCCCAAAACCAAATGGTTCATCTTTAACTCTCCTTCAAATCCATCAGGTGCCGCTTATACACATAATGAATTGAAAAAACTTACAGATGTTTTAGTAAAATATCCTCATGTTTATATCCTTTCCGATGATATATATGAACATCTCACGTATGAGGGTTTTACCTTTGTGACTCCAGCTCAAGTAGAACCAGCGCTTTATGAGCGTACACTCACAATGAATGGTGTTTCTAAAGCCTATGCGATGACGGGATGGAGAATCGGTTATGCAGGCGGACCACAAGAATTAATTAAAGCCATGGATACCATTCAAGGACAGCAAACATCTGGAACAAGTGTCATTTCACAATGGGCTGCGGTTGAAGCACTCAACGGGCCACAAGACTTTATTGCTAAAAATAAAAGTATTTTTCAAGCACGCCGTGATCTCGTTGTCTCCATGCTAAATCAAGCTCCTGGCATTCACTGTCCAACGCCTGAGGGTGCTTTTTATGTTTATCCTTCTTGCACCGGACTTATTGGAAAGAAAACACCCAATGGTCAACGTATTACGAATGATGAAGACTTTGCCATAGCGCTTCTAGAAACAGAAGCTGTTGCTGTCGTCCAAGGATCTGCTTTTGGACTTGGATCAACTTTTCGTATTTCTTATGCAACATCAGAAGAATTACTTGAAAAAGCTTGTATACGTATACAGCGTTTTTGCAACAGTTTAATTTAAAATTTTTAATATCATCTCTTGTGATTGTTTTTTGCCGAATGTTAGTATATCCGAGAAAATATCTGAAACTGTGTCATGGTCTAAATCTATCGATTCAGCAAAAATATCTATGAATAAACACAAAAATAGATGCTGTAGATAAAGATCAAAAAAATTTAGCTATCAAATAAATGAATCGGTCTATTATCATAAGAGATGACAAGCCTATTCTACTTTCTCCATTCAATTTATAACTCTAAAAAAGACCGAGCACTTTTAAACACAATTGCCCTTATAATCAAAGGCCCTTACAATAAAATCTCTTCTATTTCTCAGCTTCTTCTTCGTCCTAAAACGAAGAAGAAGCCACCTCCCATCGTTGTGTAAGCAATCCAGTTTTCTTTAAGTTCTATTTAATAACTACTTGATTTACTTCATAGGCTTTATGAACAAGACCTGCCTTAAATATTCACCTCACATTCTAATAAAAAGCACTTCATGTATAAGGTTTTAAATATTTTATATCACACCCCTAAAAGACAGACTTTTACAGTACAATAGAATATCCCCTCTCAAACTCCTCATTGAATTTTAGTATTCTTAAAAAAATTGTTGGATATCCACCAGTTTCGAAATTTTTTCTTTATCATCTTCCCATATATTGCAATTTCTAGGGACTCTTTCAAAAATTAAAAAAAAAGCCGGACATATGTCCGGCAAATTTGGAAAATCCTCAGAGATAAAATCAATCTGATAGATCTTCGTAAGGGAACACTCAAGAAAACGAAACTGGGAGGCAACATAATCAAGAGATAGTATTCTATGTCATTTTATAAGGAAAAGCACAACAAAGACTTAAGCGTATCTGCTATGCAATAAACACATAGCTTTAAATTTGTCTCCATCATGTACCACTCTCTTTAATTAAATAGTAAAAATGTTAACTACACCATCACACGATTGTCCATTTTTCAATATATAATAGCTCTCACGTTTGCTAGCATTTGTAAAAAAACATTCATCCCTCTTTTCAAAAATATTTACCCGTACGGACTCCCTCCACTTTTAATGTGCAACAAATAATTTTAATTGATTCAATATAGGCAAATTTGAAACGAAAGAATATTACGGGAGTCTCAAGTTGCAAAACAGCTAATTATTCCTTATAAATTAAGATATTAATATTAAAAAGACCACTGGCGAGCTTTTAAAAAAATATAATCTCGAAAAGCATTTAACCTTGCCAAATTCTTTAAATTATAAGGATAACAAAAAAAAGTATCAAAAGAGGGAATATCAACCATATCAGGAAAAAGACGCACTAAATGCTCATCATTATTGACGATATAATCAGGAAGCACAGCAATCCCAAGATCACGCATAAGCGCATTCTTTATTGAGATGATATTGTTGATTTGTAAAACTGAAACGCGCAATGATCCATCACTTCTACCAGCCTTTTCCAACCAATTTAAACCAGACAAATAAGGTGGAACAGGTTCACCGAACGAAATAATACGATGCTCATCGAGATCAGACAATTTTTCCGGCTTTCCATAATTTGCAATATACTTTTCCGAAGCATAAACATGCATATGAATTGTAAAGAGTTTTCTTTGTATAAGATCAGGTTGTTTGGGTTGATGTAAGCGAACAGCACAATCCGCATGACACATTGTCAAATCAAGCTCTTCATCGGAAAGCAAAAGCTGAACCTGCATATCAGGATAAAGACTAAGAAATTCTGGCATACGCTCTGCAATCCACCCTGCCCCCATTCCAAAGGTCGAGGTCACACGCAAGTGCCCCGTTGGTTTTGCATAGCTTTCACTTAATTGCAAACGCACACTTTCAAGCTTCATCAAAACATCATGAGCTGTACGATAAAGAGTTTCTCCCTGTTCTGTAAGAATCAAACCACGCGCATGACGTTGAAATAAGGATACCCCAACCTCTTGTTCTAAAGCCGAAACCTGTCGTGAAACGGCTGATTGAGATAAATGAAGTTTTTGAGCAGCATGCGTAAAAGATCCCGCTTCTGCTGCAGCGTGAAAAACCCTTAACTTATCCCAATCCAACGGTGGCGCCACAATTAATTCTACCTCTATATTCTCTATGTTCTCAATGAGTGACTAACGCCTGGGTATATCCAAAAACCGTTCTGCTTCCAACGCTGCCATACATCCTCTTCCCGCAGCTGTTACAGCTTGGCGGAATGTTTCATCTGTCACATCCCCAGCAGCAAAAACACCAGCAATGCTTGTTGCTGTTGAGTCGGGTGCTGTCCATAAATAGCCGCCTCGTTTTTGTTTCAGCTGTCCTTCAAACAGAGAAACAGCAGGATCATGCCCAATGGCAATAAATATGCCCTCTGCATTCACTTTCATCTCGTGACCTGTCTTAACATTTTTCAGACGTGCCCCTGTTACAACAGCGCCCTTTGAATCTTGAGCTGGCAGCCCCACAATTTCTTCAACCACATGATCCCAAAGAACACGCACATTATTACAAGCCAGCAACCTATCTTGTAAAATTTTTTCTGCCCGAAACTGCCCCCGCCTGTGAACCACGCTTACACTTTTAGCCAAATGCGATAAATAAAGTGCTTCTTCAACAGCCGTATTTCCTCCTCCCACGACAATAACGTCCTTATCACGATAAAAAAAGCCATCACATGTAGCACAAGCGGAAACACCTCCGCCCATAAAGGTCTGTTCACTTTCTAAACCAAGCCAGCGCGCTTGAGCTCCTGTTGCAATAATCAGTGCATCACAAGAATATTGTGTTCCTGAATCCCCATATAAGACAAAAGGATACTTCAACAAATCAGCCTTTATAATTGTATCATAGACAATTTTTGTCCCCATATTCTCAGCTTGTTTTGCCATTTGTTCCATCAACCATGGTCCTTGAATGGGATCTGCAAAACCTGGATAATTCTCAACATCAGTTGTAATTGTTAATTGTCCACCCTGCTGCAAGCCCGTCACCAAAACCGGCTTAAGCATTGCTCTTGCTGCATAGATCGCCGCTGTATAACCAGCCGGACCTGAGCCAATAATCAGCAGACGAATATGCGATTGTACCATTAAATCCCCTTCACTTTATTATAAATTAATTATTCTATAAATGATAACGGAATGCAGCCTTTTAAAAAAATATTTTTCAAGAGCCCTAATTATGTTATGTATACTTCTTTTCAAGTTTTATGAAAAGGTCTGATTACTAATTCATCAAGGCACGCTAATGTTAAGAATTAATCCTTATCCTATAAAGAGAACAATGTAACTTCTTATGAGCACAAAACCATAATAAAAAGAGATACAAAGATAGGGAACGATCATTTTTCAATTTATTATCAATGTCTGTGCACGTTTTGCCTTAATCATGGGAGGAGCAATGCTTTTGCCAATTTTTGTGGATTTGCACGACAACAATCGTAATTGGATAAGCTTTCTCTATTCTTGTGCCATAACCACCATGTTAGCAACGCTGATTCTTTTAGCAACTAAGGGAGCTACTTGTCGCTTTTCAGCACGGCTTGGCTTTATGCTCACTGTTTGTCTTTGGCTTACAGGAAGCATCGTAGGTGCCTTACCTCTTTATCTTTCTCCTCTTCCCATTTCTCTAGCAGGAGCCATTTTTGAATCTGTTTCTGGAATTACAACAACAGGCTCCACAGTCCTTTCTGATCTTGATAATTTATCGCGAAGTATTTTATTATGGCGTTCTCTTATATGCTGGATTGGGGGCATTGGTTTTATCGGTTTAGCCCTCTTAATTTTGCCTTCACTGCGTGTGGGTGGCGTGCGACTTTTTCATATGGAATCATCTGATAAATCTGAAAAAATATTGCCTCGCATCAACCAAATTGCTAACGGAATTATCATCGCTTATGTTGGGTTAACATTGGCTTGTATGCTTTCTTATTTTGCTGCAGGCATGAATTTATTTGATGCCATTAACCATGCAATGAGTACAGTAGCAACAGCTGGTTTTTCAACGCATGATGCTTCTTTTGGCTATTTTTCTGATACACCAGCCATCTTAATTATTTCAACAATCTTCATGTTGCTTTCTGCTTTACCTTTCGTACTTTATGTTAAATTAGTCCTTCCTGGACACTCCAAACGCTTCCTTGACCCACAAGTGATTGTTTTTCTCCATATCGTTCTCCTTTTCAGCTTTGCTTTAGCGGCATGGCTACGGTTTTATGATCATCGCGCGTTCCACTTAATTTTTCTTGATGTCATTTTTCACCTTTCATCCATTATTAGCACCACAGGTTATAGCGCTGAAGATTATCAACTTTGGGGACCGTTTGCGCTTGGAATTTTCTTCATTGTTTCTTTTACAGGCGGATGTGCTGGTTCTACTTCTGGTGGCATGAAAATCAATCGCCTCATTATTCTTTGGCGTATTACACAAACAAATATAGAAAAACTTCTTTCTCCTAATGTCGTTGTAAAAGCGCGCTACGATCACTCAAATATATCAAATGATGTTGCTCAAGCCGTTTTGTTTTTTGTCTGTCTTTATATGTTTTGCCTTGTTATCGGCACTGCACTTTTGCTTACAACCGGTCTTGACTTTACCTCTGCCTTTACCGGGGTCTTAACCGCACTTTCAAATGTTGGTCCAGGCTTTGGAGATATTATTGGCCCCACTGGTAATTTCTCTACAATCAACGACCATGCTTTATGGATTTTAAGTTTTCTAATGTTAGCTGGACGCCTTGAAATCATAACAATATTCGTCCTTTTTATTCCCGCTTTCTGGCGTGAACAATTCTAATGTATAGAGTATTTTATTCTACCATGATAAAAAATTGACAAGATAAAAAGGCGAGAACAGTATGCGTCATAATATTCACCCCTTACTCAATCCACTGAAGATTTTCTAAAATTTCCATACAAATCATCATATCAATGATATAAAAATAATTCAACAAAAACAATCAAATACCAATATTCTCAAAGCCATAACATATAAAACTTCACTTTATTGATCTTCTTTATCAAATAAAGTGGACGCATAGAACATTCTTTTTTACGAATAATCTCTCATGCAAAAAATATGAATATTTGCTGATAAAAGTGTTTTTTCTCTTTAATAGAGTTACCTCCTTATAGAAAAAAAATGCTATTATATTACGAACTCACAAGCTTATAAAAAACATCTCACAATACTCATCACCCCCATTTCACGACAGCCCTCATGAAAGATATAAAATGGGCACCATCATTTTTACTTAAATAACAATAAGGTGCAAGTCGGTACAAAAAAATAAGATATAAATTAGTACCACCATATTATTTTCTTTCTATTAATGTCGTAACAGCCTGCATTTCAGACAATTTATAAGAAATCTCTTTACACCCTGTCTTCAATAGTTTTTATCCACCACATGCCTTCTTCCAATTGTGATGTACAAGAAGATAGCTCTCATTGTTAATATCAACAGATTTTACATGAGAAAATCTTACGGTACTCAAAGCTCTTATTTAAATTGAAAAGGTAATTTATTTATAAAAATCATATATATATTGATCTTAAATCCATCTTATTATGAATTTATTGAAAATATGTACGACTATTTTATCCATGAAGATACCATCATTATCTTTTTAAGACAAGAAAACGTTTTTTTTGCTATCTATTTAAGTCTTACAAAACGAACAATATCAGCACGACACCGTATAAGATAGTGCATAAATCCCCAGACTTGAGTTAAAGCATTATTTTCTTATTCTAAAATATCAATGAATAAAAGTAGCTTTCTTCTCTCCTAGTATGCTTTATCATAAACTACATATCGCTCTCAAGCGTATACATTTTTAATATTTTATCCAAAATTTTGAGAACTTTTTATAGCGTGCTACTAAAGACAATATAAATTTTGTAAAATAACATTTATATCATTGAGCTGTTTTCTTAATGACTATGAAAAACCTTTAAGAAAAATACTTTTTATCATTCCTCAAAAAGATTTTTGATATAATAATCAAAGTGTTTTTTCTGCAAACAGTTCTTTGTAAACACTTCCAATCTTGCTTGCCTCTTTTTCCAAAGGAAAGTGAGTACGAACATGGGTTAAAGCTTTCTTTCCGGCTGCCAATGTTTTTTCTACATCAGCAAAATAAGGTTCAATTGCTGCTGTTAAAGCCGCTCCATCTCCTGCTTTTACAACTGTTCCTGTTCCCTCGACCACCAATTCTTTAAAAATTCCTACATCACTCGCCACTACAGCCGTCTGTGATGCCATTGCCTCCAATGGTGTCAGACCAAAACCTTCCAAACGAGAAGGAGTTACATAAAGTGATAAACGGCGATACCACACAGGTATATCAAGCCTTTCACCAAGAAAAATAATGCGGTCGTTTAAACCAGCTTCAGCAATCTTCTGTCGTAATTTCTTTTCAAAACCATAATGCTGTTCTGTAGTCCGACCAGCGATAAGTGCTGTCCATTCGGGATAGTCAGGCAATAATGCTATCATCGCGTCCACAAACAAATCAGTACCCTTTAAATAGCGCACGCGCCCAAAACATCCTACCGCATATTTTCCTGGCACCCCAGTTGCTGGAAAGTAATCATCAGGAATTTTGGGGGGTGAAAAACGCCTAATATCCACTCCATGCATAATAACCTTATGAGGCACTTCTAGATAGGTTCCCGTACATACACTAGTAGCGATAACTTTATCCATACGACGAAGCAACCATTTGGTAAAAGGCTTGTGTTCGCGTCGAGATGCCGAAGTAAAGATGAGTTTAAGCTTCATTCGCAAAACATCGCGTAAAAACACCCCGCAAAGCATCTCAATATTGCGTCGTGCATGCCAAATACGAAACGGCTTCCCTTTCGGACTTTTCCAAAGTCCGAAAAGGTCCCTAAAGGCAAGAGTTGGTAAAGTTCGTGGTAAACCAAACCCCAAAGTGGATATACGCACACCCTGTTCGCGTTGCAGTGGAATAAGCTGAATAATCGTAGATGTTACTCCCGACAAACGCCTTTTAAAGTGAGGCGCAATAATTTCAGTTTCGTCCAAAGATACACGCATAATAATCCATATGTTATTTAGATGTACTGAACCTTAATGATCTCGTAATTATGCGCACCACCTGGTGCATTCACCTCAATCACATCACCTTCTTGCTTGCCAATAAGTGCACGTGCGATAGGCGAAGAAATAGAGATTTTACCAACCTTTACATCAGCTTCTTGATCTCCTACGATCTGATACACTTTTTTTTCTTCAGTGTCCTCATCCAAGAGTTTAATGGTTGCGCCAAATTTTATTTTGTCACCTGAAAGACGCGAGACATCTATAACTTCTGCTCGTGCGATATAATCTTCAAGCTCATTTATACGCCCCTCATTATGACTTTGCGCTTCTTTAGCTGCATGATACTCAGCATTTTCAGATAAATCACCATGCGCACGCGCCTCAGAAATTGCTTCAATAATTCGCGGACGCTCCTGTTGTTGACGCCAACGCAACTCTTCTTTAAGACTCTCAAAACCAGCTGTAGTCATCGGAACTTTTTCCATAATCCGTCCCTTTCTATTACACGGAAGGTTTAATAAAAATACAAAAAACGGCTTCCAAAATTACTTTTGGAATCCGAAAACTACGATCTTTTTTATTATATAGTACAGTATCGCTGTTTTCCATATAAAAATAAATAAAGGAAACAAAACATGCACAAATAGTGATTAAAACATCTCATTTTGGTGTTTAAAACGTTAAACTTCACTCTTCTCTTTAAAGTGTCCTAAAGAAGAAAGAATTGTATTTTTTTCTGTTTTATCATAATCTAGTAAAAGAAATTATATAGAATATGAAGAGAGAAGGATAGAAAATCTCTAAAGAAATTCTTTACAGAAAAATGAAAAAAATCGTCATTTTTTTTATGTTTGGCTCTTTCTTTTTAGCCACAACAATATCAGAGGCAGCAGATGCTTTTGTTACGAGAAATCTTAATTTTAGAACAGGTCCCAGCACTCAATATGCACTTTGCGGCTTAATCTCTGCTGGAGAATTAGTTTTTGTTAAAAACTGTGAAGGAAATTGGTGCCATATCCGATATAACACTCAAATAGGTTGGGTGTCATCTCGTTATCTTTCATTTAAAGATGGAAATGATCTTTATCACACATATACAATGTCTTTAATGCCCAAACGTACCGATTATTCTCCATAACAGCCATAATAACTTATGCCCTCTTGAATATCATCATGGCAAAAATGCAATAGTGTTCACGAACAACCACAAATATGCTCCTTCCAAAGAAATACTTCGAAGAATTTGTCTCATAAAAACTTGATCAATATCCTAATGAAAGCTCTAATAAACCAAAATAAATCTGTTCAATAACGTTTTGCTGTTGTCGTAATAAATTTGTAAAAATTAGTATTTTCTTTAAAATCACCAGCACTTTTCTATCAAAGGATACAACAATGAAAAATGGTGTTACTGCAACAGTAGAAGCTCTTTCTGCTCTTATTGCTTCAGGTAATCCTCTTTTTAAGAATGGTGCATTATGGACACCTCACCGCCCCATTCGTCCTGAAAAATCTGAAGGTGGTATTCCATTTCAACTCGAAACATCTTTTAAACCAGCGGGAGATCAACCTCAAGCCATTAAAACTCTGGTCGAGGGAATTCAAAAAAATGAACGTACACAAGTGCTTTTGGGTGTTACCGGCTCAGGGAAAACCTATACAATGGCCAATATCATTGAAAAAACACAGCGTCCAGCTTTAATATTAGCTCCCAATAAAACTCTAGCAGCGCAGCTTTATGGGGAATTTAAAAGTTTTTTTCCCCATAATGCCGTCGAATATTTTGTTTCCTATTATGACTATTATCAACCAGAAGCCTATGTTGCACGCTCAGACACTTATATTGAAAAGGAATCCTCAATTAATGAACAAATCGACCGTATGCGCCATGCTGCAACACGTGCTGTCTTAGAGCGTGATGACGTCATTATTGTCGCATCTGTATCCTGTATCTACGGAATTGGTTCAGTAGAAACTTATACTGCTATGACCTTCCAAATAGCAAAAGGGGACAAACTCAATCAACGAAAACTCTTGGCTGATTTAGTCTCTCAACAGTATTATCGACAAGATATCAATTTCATTCGTGGTTCCTTTCGTGTTCGAGGGGATACAATCGAAATTTTCCCTGCCCACCTCGAAGATCGTGCTTGGCGTATTTCGCTCTTTGGTGATGAAGTGGAAACAATTACGGAATTTGATCCTCTAACGGGTCAAAAAACAGGCGATCTTCAATCGATTAAAATTTATGCCAACTCACACTACGTAACACCACGCCCAACACTTAACCAAGCGATGAAATCGATCAAAATGGAACTCGTTCAACGCCTCGATGAATTAAATGCGGCTGGACGTCTTTTAGAAGCACAACGTTTAGAACAACGTACAATTTTTGATTTAGAAATGTTGGAAACTACCGGCTCATGCTCTGGAATCGAGAATTATTCACGCTATTTAACGGGACGAAAACCCGGAGAACCACCACCAACCTTGTTCGAATACATTCCAAATAATGCTCTTGTTTTTATCGATGAAAGCCACGTAACCATTCCCCAAATTGGTGGCATGTACCGAGGTGACTTTCGTAGAAAAGCAACCTTAGCAGAATATGGTTTTCGCCTCCCTTCTTGTATGGATAACCGTCCTTTGCGCTTTGAAGAATGGGATGCTATGCGCCCACAAACGATTGCTGTCTCCGCAACACCTGGACGGTGGGAAATAGAACAATCTCACGGCACTTTTGCAGAACAAGTTATTCGCCCCACAGGGCTTGTTGACCCACCAACAGAGGTTCGTCCAGCCAAAAATCAAGTCGATGATGTTGTGAATGAAATTCGTAAAACAATTCAAAAAGGCTACCGTACATTGGTGACAGTTCTCACAAAGCGTATGGCCGAAGACTTAACTGAATATCTCCACGAACAAGACATTCGTGTACGCTATATGCATTCTGACATTGATACATTAGAGCGCATTGAAATTCTACGCGATCTTCGGCTTGGCACCTTTGATGTCCTCATCGGTATTAACTTGCTCCGAGAAGGCTTAGATATTCCAGAATGTGGTTTTGTTGCCATTCTAGATGCCGATAAAGAGGGCTTTTTGCGCTCTGAAACTTCCCTCATACAAACAATCGGACGTGCTGCACGTAACGTAGATGGCCGTGTTGTCCTCTATGCAGATACGATCACTGGTTCCATAGAACGAGCCTTACAGGAGACACAAAGACGTCGACAAAAACAAATAGCCTATAATGAAGAACACCATATCACACCGAAAAGTATCAAAAAAAATATCGGAGATATTCTTAATTCAGGCTATGAAACCAACCATATTCATACAAATATCCCTGATGTCATCGAGAAAAAAAATATGGTTGGCAACAATTTAGCATCTCATATTAAACACCTCGAAAAATTAATGCATGAAGCAGCTGCTGATCTTAATTTTGAAGAAGCAGCACGCCTTCGCGATGAAATCAAACAATTACAAAAGATAGAACTAGAACTCGCGGAAAATCCCTTAACACATCATAGCGAACAATCCACCCATGAGCGCGTATTACAACCAAGTCTTTTCTCCAAACCAGACCTTGCACACATGGGACCAACCATGGACACTGGTATTTTGGAAAATCAAAAAGGAAAATCTCGTAAAAACACCCCTAATCAAGCAACAATAAAACGAAAAAAACGCAATCAATGAAGGAGCAAAAAATTTCAAACCGCATAAAATAATCTTCAGCTCTTCTAAAAAAGACGAAAGCTCAAAAGCAAACAGCGTTATCCGAAAAATAGACAACCTCCAACATCAACGGTGCTTCAATTTGTCTAAAACAACATGAGAGAGAACATTTTATAAAAAATTTCTAAAATATATTATCTTTATAAAGTTATACTCTGATATCTAACTCAATATTATTTATCCTTACAAGAAAATATTCAAATAGGGCACTGTCCTATAACACAAATAAAGTAAAATAAGACTTTATCATAGCACCATAAGCCTATGATAAAAAATGATAACTTTTATTCATATCCCTATTGTTCAATTCATATTGTACCAAACAATAAAAAATTATCCCTAAATAAAGAGTTTATATTCCATAGTAAAAAATCGTGGACTCTCAATACAAACTTATTAATTAACCTCAAGCAGAGTACATTAATTGAAATCAAAATTCTGTTATGATTTCAATTTACTGTCTCCGCGATAGATTTAACTAAATAAATTTTTATTTTTTTTGTCACAATAAAGCCCAAAATTGTTCAGGCTCTATTCAGTTTGAAACGTATAGGATGTGAAAAATACGAATTTACACAAGGAGCATCATTATGAAAAAAGTGATCAGGCTAGCGGTATTATCAGCAATGTCAACTGTGACCGTTTTGATGCCGCTAAATGCAACGCTTGCGGATATGGCATGGAATCGTAGTGACTCTATCTCGAGAGAAATAGATGATATGATGAGGAAGATGCGTAAAGAAACAGATGATGCGATAAGGGAAATGAGGAAGAAAGCTGATATTCTGCCTTGTGGTTTTTCTCGCTCCCATTGTTCTGATAAAAAACGTAGCTTTTTATCTGATGATTTCCAAAAGTTTGTTGATGATTTCCACAAGAGTTCTGATGACAACAAGAGAAGATTTAAAGCCAAACATGAAAGGTCTGTAGCCAAACAGAGTAAGACGGAACAACAACATCATCATCACCACCACCATTATCATCATGTTGAAAACAAAACATATCATTACGTCGAGCGCAAAAAGACAAAACACAGTAATATTCATATAGATAACTCAGGAGATGCTTTAGCGGTGGGTATTCTTGGTCTTGCAACAGGTACGATTCTTGGTACAATTTTAAAAAAACCAGAACAGCCACAAGTGGTTTATCAAATAGTACCACAAAATCAGGTAATTTATCAAAAAGTTCCGCAAAATCAAAGAGTTTATCAAGTGCAGCAAACAGTGGCATATGAGCCATTCCAGCAATCATTAGAATCTGATTGGCTTAACTATTGCAAGAAAAAATACCGTTCCTTTAACCCTAAAACAGGGACCTTTCGAGACCGTAATGGTTTGGAACACATTTGTTATGCCCCAATAAATTAACTTCTGTTCTGCCCTACTAAAAAGTTTTAAATGGCAAAAAAAAACGCTTCAAAGCGTTTTTTTGTTTTCTCATATATTAAAATCTTGAAGAAAAGGATTATTTTGGTGCTCATAGCCTATACTACTTTTGGGATCATGCCCACAGATAAAACAAACATCATCGCCTAAGGGTAAAACTTTTTCTCGAAGGGATTTCATCAATTTTTCATAAGAACAGAAGGGGAAGTCCGTACGTCCAATAGAACCACGAAAGAGAACAACACCCAAGAAGGTTAAGCGCTCTTTTTCATTGAAATAAATAACATGACCAAGAGAATGCCCTAGTGTATGCAAAACCTTAAACTCATGTCCAGCAAAATACACACACTCACCATCTTCTAACTATATCGAACAACGCCCCATGATGCTTGCGGATGTAAGCCATGATTTAAGAACCATTCTCACCCGTTTCAAACTTCAGCTAACATTAGCAAATAATGACTTTGATATCAAGCCGCTTGAGCAAGATGTGAGCGACACGCAAAACATGTTAGAAGATTACCTTGCTTTTGCCCGTAGTGAAGAAAGTGAATGTGTTAAAACTTTTGATTTAAATGCTCTTATGCAAAAATTCTCCACCGATGCGCATCTTCACAAACGTCAATTTTCCTACACCATTGAAAGCCCTACACAAATACAAGCACACCCACGTGCCTTCACGCGTCTCATCAGCAATATTGTGTCAAATGCATTTTGTCATGCCAATACTGTCAAACTAACAGCCATATCCCAACAAGAATGTTTCCCATATATCAAAAAAAGTTCCCGCAATATATTATATTTATACAGTTATAATATGATATCGAACTCAATATTTAGCCTCACAAGAGAGTAGTCAAACAGGACTGTATTCAATCACACAAATAAGGTTCTATCTTAGCACCATAAGCCTATAATAAAAAACGATAACTTTTGTTCATACACCTATTGTTCAATTCATATTGTATCAAGCAATAAAAAATTACTCATCAATAAATAATTTATAACCAATAGTAAAAAATCTGGTGCTCTAAATACAAGCTGCTTAATTAATCTTAAGAAGAGTACATTAATTGAAATCAAAATTCTGTCATGATTTTATTTTATTGTATTGATAATAGTTTTAACTAAATGAATTTTTATTTTTTTGTCACAATAAAGTCCAAAATTGTTCAGTCTCTATTCAGTTTGAAACGTGTAGGATGTGAAAAATACGAATTGACACAAGGAGCATCATTATGAAAAAAGTGATCAGGTTAGCGGTATTATCAGCAATGTCTACTGTAACCATTTTGATGCCATTAGATCCAACGCTTGCGGATATGGCATGGTATCATAACTATGATATGAGAAGGGAGGCTGGTTTACCGTCTCACAATTTTAGCTCCCATTTTTCTCATAGTGAACATCACTCTTTTGATAACCCCCACACGCGTCATTATGTTAGCCATAAATGGGGAGCACAACAACACCATCATGTTGAACACAAGACATATCATTATGTCGAGCGCAAAAAGACAAAACACAGTAGTATTAATATAAATAACTCAGGAGAAGCTTTAGCAATGGGCATTCTTGCTCTTGCAGCAGGTGCACTTCTCGGCAAAATTTTAAAAAAACCAGAACAGCCACAAGTTGTTTATCAAACCGCACCACAGCATCAAATTGTATATCAACAGGCTCCACAAGAACAGATAATTTATGAAGCTCCGCAAACGGTGGAATATGAGCCAGTACAACAATCATTAGAATCTGATTGGCTTAACTATTGCAAGAAAAAATACCGTTCCTTCAACCCTAAAACAGGAACTTTCCGAGACCGTAATGGTTTGGAACACGTTTGTTATGCCCCAATAAATTAACTTCTGTTCTGCCCTATTAAAAAGTCTTAAATGGCAAAAAAAAACGCTTCAAAGCGTTTTTTTTTATTTGCTCATATATTAAAATCTTGAAGAAAAGGATTATTTTGGCGCTCATAGCCTATGCTACTTTTGGGACCATGCCCACAGATGAAACGAACATCGTTGCCTAAAGGTAAAACTTTTTCTCGAAGAGATTGCATCAATTTTTCATGGGAACAGAAGGGGAAGTCCGTACGTCCAATAGAGCCACGAAAAAGAACATCACCCAAGAGGGCTAAGCGCTCTTTTTCATTGAAATAAATAACATGACCAGGAGAATGCCCTGGTGTATGAAAAACCTTAAACACATGTCCAGCAAAATGAACGCACTCACCATCTTCTAACCATCGATCAGGAATACAAATGCAAGCATCAGTGATGCCATAATTTTTTGCGCTTTCGCTCACGGCATCCATCACAGGCTTATCATCGCGATGTGAACCGATAATTTTTACATTAAGCGCTTCTTTTACTTGCATTGCTGCTCCTACATGATCAAAATGACCATGTGTTATCCAAATAGCCTCAACGATAACACCATTCTTTTCGATTACGTCTTGAATCCGCGGCCAATCACCACCAGGATCAACGAGAACCCCCGTTTTACATTCACTATCAAAAAGCAAAGTGCAATTTTGTTGAAATGTCGTAACTGGAATAATATGTATATTAAGACTACCCATAATATCCTTTTCAAAAATAACTTTTTTAAATTTATAAATAAAACTTTCTTTCCTTTAAGGTAAAGGTGCTGCTCGACAGCTTTATACAACTTATGTAAACTTGCATTTTGTGTAAACTAAATTTTTATCAAGGTTTTTTAAGAATGAGCAATCACGTTCAAGTTTTGTGTGACGATGCCCCTCACCTTCTTGTGATTGATGACGATACACGTATTCGCAATCTTTTATTTCAGTTTCTCATTAAAAATGGATTTCGTGTTTCAGTTTCAGCTAATGCGAATGAAGCAAGACGACTGTTAGCAAGTTTAGATTTTGATCTTCTTATTGTTGATGTCATGATGCCTAGCGAAAACGGTATTGATCTCACTCATTCACTCCGCCAAACAAAAGATGTCCCTATCTTTATGTTAACAGCTTTATCAGAAATAGACAATCGTATCCGTGGATTAGAAGCAGGGGCAGATGATTATCTGGCTAAGCCGTTTGACCCTCGTGAACTTCTCCTTCGCATCAACGCCATTTTACGACGTGGTTTTCCCCCTCACCAACCCAAAATTGAGCAAATAGTTTTTGGTCCTTATATATTTTCAATTTCACGACGCGAACTCAAAAAAGGAGGAGAAATTATTAAATTAACAGATAAAGAACAAGAAATGATGGTCATGTTTGCCGAAAATGCAGGCGATACAATTCCGCGCCATAAATTCGCGACCGATGACAGCAATATAAGTGAACGTGCCATTGATGTGCAGATCAACCGCCTTCGTCGTAAGATCGAAAAAAACCCAGCACTGCCTATATGGCTCCAAACCGTGCGAGGAATAGGGTATAAACTCTCTATTGAATAGGCACAAGAATGATCAAACCTTTAAGATTTTTTCTTCGATGGTTAACGAAAAAAATGCCTAAACGGCTTTATGCTCGCTCTTTGATCATTATCATTGCTCCCATGGTGCTTCTGCAAACGGTCATTGCTTATGTCTTTATGGAACGCCATTGGCAAATGGTAACGGAGCGTCTTTCAACGGCTGTCGTGCATGATATTTCAGCCATTATTGATATTCTTGAAACATATCCCCAACAAGATAACTATGAAGATATCAAGCGTATTGCACAACAACGTATGGGATTAAATATTTCTATTCTATCTCCTACCTCCTTACCCCCTCCAGGACCTAAGCCATTTTTTGCAATTCTTGACTATTTTTTAAGTGAAGAAATCACCCGTCAAATTAACCGTCCCTTCTGGATCGATACCGTAGGAGATTCTGATCTTGTTGAAATCCGTATCCACCTTGGTCACAACATTTTACGCGTCTTTGCTCCACGCAGCCAAGCCTATGCTTCCAATACTGCTATTTTTTTAAGCTGGATGGTAGGAACAGCTCTTGTTTTATTGCTGATAGCAATTTACTTTTTACGCAATCAAATCAAACCGATTCAACAATTGGCTGAAGCAGCAGAAAGCTTTGGACGCGGTCGTCCTTTACCAAAAGGATTTCAACCACAAGGAGCTGATGAAGTCCGTCGTGCAGGCATCGCTTTTTTACGCATGCGTGAACGTATTGAACGCCAAATTGAACAACGTACCATGATGCTCTCAGGAGTAAGTCATGATTTAAGAACCATTCTTACACGCTTTAAACTTCAGCTGGCATTAGTAAATACTGACTTTGATATTAAACCGCTTGAGCAAGATGTAAGTGACATGCAAAATATGTTAGAAGATTATCTTTCTTTTGCTCGTGGTGAAGGAAGTGAAAGTATCAAGACTTTTGATTTAAATGCTCTTATGCAAAAATTCTCCACCGATGCTCGTCTTCACAAACGTCAATTTTCTTACACCATTGAAGGTCCTAAAGAAATACAAGTACGTCCCCGTGCTTTCACACGCTTAGTCAGCAATCTTGTAACAAATGCATTTTGTTACGGCACGACTGTTAAACTAACCGCTAACTCTCAACAAGAATCTTTTATATTGATAATCGATGATAATGGACCTGGAATTCATAAAAATATGCGCACAGAAGTTTTTAAGCCATTCTTTCGACTTGATAAAGCGCGAAATCAAGATGCAAGTGGAACAGGACTTGGTCTTTCTATTGCTCAAGACATAGCACGCAGCCATGGTGGCAATATACAATTAGATGAAAGCCCACTCGGGGGAGTGCGCGCTATTCTTGATGTCCCCCTATGAGCAATATTTCCGCAAACCGTCTGTAAAAATAACAGACTGTATATTTTAGGCATTCCCTACAGTTTCAAACAAAGTGTATTGCAGTGCTTTGTAAGCACTTTCTCCCGACAAAGCAACCATCTGAAATGCAACATAATGGCTTTCACAAGCTTTAAGTGCATGTATCAACAATGTTTCAACCTGTATATGAGATGGATGCATCCCACCAGCCAAAAGAAGACCTTGTCGATAAATGACTGAATTATTCCTTTGCCAGTAATCAAAATGTCCCAACAACAACTTTTCATTAATTGCTAGCAATAAGCGCTGTATTTCAGCTGTTCGAGCATTTTTAGTAGAGAGATCAAACGAACAAGCTAAATGAAGTGCTTCATGCTCTTCCATCCATGAAAAAGCAAGACGATAGTTTGCGCGTTTTCCTTCCACACAAACGCTAATTTCATCTTGTGCATCCCGCTCAAACGACCAATCATATTCACAGGCAATCTGTTCGATAAAGTCAACAGGGTGCTCTTTTCTTTCTGTGGCGCAAAATGCAAGCCTCATCACAATCCTCAATCATCTTAAAACATTGTCAACAGAATATAAACCGTCTAAACTGTAACAATATTTTGCTACAATCAGAACCTTTACACCAAACAAATACACATAAAAACATCGACAGTACACAAACACCCAGAACACAATCGCGCTGTTTAGGGCAACCTGATAGTCATAAAACGAATCATCAAGTCTTTTCAGTGTATTGATACAATTTCATAGCGCCAGCCCCCCTGATTCAAAAAAATGTATTTTACCCAAAAAAAAAATCAAAAATAAACAAATGATCCGCTCTAACAGACTCAAGATTAAGCATTTTTTAGTTTCACGCATCACATTGAAAAATTGGGGATATTTTTTGAAGATTCTTTTTTTAAGAAACTATTTTACTTTTTTGTGTCTGCGTTTTTTTAATCATCTTTTTTTAAATCATCAAGGCGCCTTTTCAAATCAGCATTATCAGCATGGATTTTCAGCACCATCTCCTTAAAAGTCTCAAACTCTTCGCGAGAAACAAGATCAAGTTTGTTTGCTATCTTTTCAGCCTGCACACGAAAAGCTGTTCCAGCTTCACGTCGTATGCCTTGCGCAACGTCAGCAGCATCCGTTGCTAATTTTGCTAATTCATCAAGAATACGATTTGATCCATTACGCATAACATTTTTCCTTAAATTTTAATTATTGACGCACGCATTATAGCGTATTCTCATAACATTTAGATACTGTAATTTGTTCCTTTTACTCTATATTTTACATACTATGTAGACTTTATCATAACGATTTTGTTTAAGATTTTTTAATATTCCTTTATCACCATATTTTTTACCGCGATAAATCAGTGGAAATCTATCTCCCTTTCTGACTAGCCTCCCTACTGACTTGACCATTGTGCATTCATCTGTCATTTCTGACCATCAGAGTCACTTCATATTCATCTCGTATAATGTAAAATGCTTAACTCATGAACAATCTGTCTTGTCCAGCCATTGCTTTTCCGTCTTTCCTTGATCCTGTCATTATCCAGCTAGGTCCCATAGCACTTCATTGGTATGGACTTGGTTACGTACTGGGTATTCTTTTTGCTTGGTGGTATGCGCAAAAATTATTAAAAAAAACATCTCTATGGTATAGAGACCACCCTCCTATGGATAAAGAAAAGATCGGAGATTTTGTTGTCTGGTCTGCCATAAGTGTTGTTATCGGAGGGCGTTTAGGACAAGTTCTTGTATGGGATCCCATTTACTATTTTAACCATCCAAGTGCTATTATTGCCGTATGGGATGGGGGAATGTCCTTTCATGGCGGACTTATTGGTATTATCATTGCTATGATTTGGTTTGCCCGTAAAAATTATATTAACATACGAGCCATGTTTGATATCATTGCTGCAGGTGCGCCTATTGGTATCGGCATTGTACGAATCTGCAACTTCATCAACCAAGAGTTATGGGGCAATATCACTACACATCCTTGGGCTGTTTGTTTTCCTCTCGATCCTTACTATTTACCGCGCCATCCAAGCCAGCTTTACGAAGCATTTATGGAAGGATTTCTTCTCTTCATCATCCTGTGTCTTCTTATTTTTGGGTTCAAAGCATTAAAGCGTCCCAGTACTGTATCAGGAACATTTATTATAGGCTACGCAGTAACACGCAGCATTTCTGAAATTTACCGTGCGCCTCAAGAAGATCCAGAATGGTTTTCGACTCTTTTCCATTCTACTGGTTTTACCTATGGCATGGCTTTATCTCTTCCCATGCTTCTTGTAGGGTTTTATCTTCTTCTCCACGCCTTTAAATATAAACCGACAGAAAATGGCCAATCTCAAAGAAAAAATTAAAGAAATTATTGTCCTTAATGGACCAATCACTGTTAGCCAATATATGACGTTGGCACTCACCGATCCCCAATTTGGTTATTATCACACACAAACCCCTTTTGGACATGCTGGTGATTTCATTACAGCACCTGAAATAAGCCAATTATTTGGAGAGATGATTGGCATTTGGACTCTTGCAAGCTGGAAAGCTCAAGGGTGCCCTCACCCTTTTATTCTCGCTGAAATAGGTCCAGGACGAGGAACTTTGATGGATGACATTTTGCGAACTATCCAAAAGCTCTCTCAAACGGCATTTAATGCTGCTGAAATTTTTCTGATCGAAATAAGCAAAAAACTTGCAAAAGAACAAAAAAAATGCCTTTTCTCTTATCAAAAACAAATCCATAGCATTGAAAATTTTAATCAAATTCCTTCAAAACCTCTCTTCCTCATTGCTAATGAATTTCTCGATACACTCCCTATCAACCAATATATTAAAGTCAATGGAGAATGGAAAGAGCGCCGCATTACAGTCAATCAAAATGGAGATTTCATCTTTATTGCTGCTCCGCATAAACTTCCCTCTTCTTGTCTACAAACCTATTGTTCTAAAGTGCCTGACGGAACAATTTTTGAACATGCCCCCTTACGGCATCAATTCATGCAACAAATCAGCCACCATTTAGTGCAAGTGACAGGTTCTGCTTTACTTATCGACTATGGTGCTTGTGAGCTTGCCTTTGGCGATACCTTGCAAGCACTCTCAAAACATAGATTTCGTGATGTTTTTGATGCCCCTGGTGAACATGATTTAACATCCCATGTTGATTTTTCTTTTTTAAAAAACATAGCTCTTGAACAGGGCTGTTTTGCTGAAATCTTCGAGCAAGGAGATTTTCTTTTTAAAATGGGGCTACTGGAGCGCGCAAACCAGCTTGGAGTTGGCAAAAGTGCTCCTTTGCAAGACAAAATCCGCCAAGACATCGAACGGCTCGCTAGTCCAGATCAGATGGGAAAATTATTTAAAGTTTTACATTTCAGTGATAAAAATATCTCCATACCTCCCCAATTTTAATGATCGGCGCTTTTGTCAATAAGCACATCATTATCTGAAATATTCATTGACAAATATGAACATCTCCATCCTCACTTTAAATAATCTCCATAAGGAACTTTTATGAAATCTATCCCTCATCCCATTCTTGCAAAAAATCTTTCTACTTTACACTCCCATGGAATAAAACATGGATTTTTTACACGTCAAGGTGGTGTTTCAAAAAATCTTTATCATAGTCTTAATGTTGGGAAAGGTTCAAATGATCAACTTGAATATATTGTACAGAATCGTCTTTTGATTGCCAATTATTTTTCTATTGAAGCGCAAAATTTAGTCACAGTTAATCAAATACACTCCTGTAACGTTGTCGTAGCTCATCAAGCAATTATCGGTGCACCTCCTCAAGCTGATGCTCTGGTTACGACCACCCCAGAACTCGTTATTGGGGTTCTTACAGCAGATTGCGGACCCATTCTGTTTGCTGATCCACAAGCTGGAGTCATCGCTGCAACTCATGCTGGCTGGCGTGGAAGCTTAAATGGAATTATCGAGAAAACAATTGCTGTTATGGAAAAACAAGGAGCCAAAAGACAATCAATAACAGCAGTCCTTGGACCTTGTATTGGCCCTTATCACTATGAAGTAACAAATGAATTTTACGACCAATTTATTGATTACCACAGCAAATACCAAAAATATTTTTTAAAAACAGACAAAATAAATCGCTTTTATTTTAATCTATGGGCATTTATTATAAACCAACTCAAAGAAGCAGGTGTTAATGCTTCTTGTGTAGAGCTTTGTACCTATCAAGATGAACAGCGTTTTTTCTCCTATCGCCGTGCAATACACCGCAACGAACCCGATTACGGACGGCAGATTTCTGCTGTTATGCTGAAAAACAAAAGATGAGCCTCTTTATGCTTGAGAACAATACCAAAACTGCAAAACTAAGCTTTTTACCCAAATGTAAAAATAAATCCCATTGTACTTTGCTTTTTTCACGAAATTATCTACCAGCCCATAAAATATGATAGCCTTCGCTATGATCATTTTCAATGTTTGGTTATAATGATTGAAGGCAAGATGATACTTCTTTTTATTACTCCCCTTCATTCATCTTAAATATGAAGCATTCCCCATATTGAAAGTATTTTTATAAAGTAATAACCAAAAAGCTTAATCAATATGTATTTCTTTGCCGCATGGAGAAAAAACTTTGCTCTAAAAGTAATAAACTTTTGGAAAAAGAGAAAACATACTGCATAGCTCTTTAATAATAATCGATAAAATTGTAAGGCTTTTGTAATTGTTCTCTTGCAATTTAATAAAAAGAAATTAAAAACCGTGTCGCATTCCCACCATGATGATTCAGAGGTTCTACTATGAAACTTTTCTGCGGAAATTCTAATCCACGCCTAGCTGAAGATGTTGCAAATTATTTGAACATCCCCTTAGGCAAAGCGACTGTAAAGCGCTTTGCTGATCAAGAAATTTTCGTAGAACTGCATGAAAATGTACGTGGACAAGATGTTTTTGTTTTGCAATCTACATCCTATCCCGCAAATGATCATTTGATGGAATTACTCATCATGATTGATGCCCTTCGTCGTTCTTCTGCGCGTCGTATTACAGCTGTTATCCCCTATTTTGGCTATGCCCGCCAAGATAGAAAACCAGGACCACGAACTCCTATTTCTGCAAAACTTGTTGCCAACCTAATTACTGAAGCAGGGGCCCATCGTGTTTTAACATTGGACCTTCATGCAGGACAAATTCAAGGTTTTTTTGATATCCCTACGGATAATCTCTATGCTGTTCCTGTCATTTCTCGCGATGTCAAAGTGCATTATTCTCTTGAAAATGTTATCGTTGTTTCACCTGATGTGGGTGGTGTGGTGCGCGCGCGCGCGCTCGCCAAGCGCTTGAACAGTTTGCTCGCTATTGTGGATAAACGTCGCGAAAGCCCCGGTGAATCAGAAGTTATGAATATCATTGGAGATGTATCGGGAAAAGATTGCCTTTTGCTTGATGATATTGTTGATTCAGGTGGAACTTTATGCAATGCAGCAAGTGCTCTGCTTAAACATGGTGCCAATAGTGTCACGGCTTATATCACGCACGGTGTTCTTTCTGGTAATGCAATCGAGCGAATTGCCAATTCAGAGATGAAAGAATTGGTTATTACAGATTCAATTATGCCAACACAAGCTATTGAGAAAACCCATAATATTCGTGTTTTGCCCATTGCCGACCTTATGGGAGAAGCAATAGCAAGGACAGCAGCAGAACAATCGGTTTCCAGCTTATTTGGTTAAAGTGGTTCCTTGGGGTCTCCCGGTGCTGTTTCAACACCAAGATCAGGAAAGGCAACAATACGTTGACCACTAAAATGCGTGTGAATAACAATAAGTCCACGCTCTTCAAAGTAGGTTAAAAGTCGGCGTGCACGGCTTAAAGAATGAGTCCCATAAAGACGTGCTAAAAATGCATCAGATGGACATGGCTTTCCCCCTAATGCGGACTGTGCCACGTTCAAGAAGACTCCTTGAACATCTTCTTCCAAACTTTCTGATATCTGCAAAATATGTTTCCAATGTTCACTGACAGCCGTTTGTTCATCAACAAAAGCCTGAGCAATAGCCAATTTACGCCGAAATTGTGAAAGATTAAAAGGAACCTTTGACATCCCATGGATACGGCAACGAACTGAAAAATCTTGATAAAGCACCGCTGTTGAACGATAAAAAGCTTCAGAATCCTCAAGAATTTCCCGAATAATATGTTCTGCTTTCCCGTCACGCTCAACATCAGAAAGTTCAGGAAATAAACTTGGGTTTTCTTCCAACAACTCTTGTTTTTTATGCACGACCTCCTCTAACATCTCGTGCATTGACTTTTCCCTCATCGGCTCTCGTGTTTGTTTAAATGGCGTTAAAATTTCCTCTGGTGAAGCAGTAAAAACGAGCTCTTGCACATCATCCCGCTCTGTTGGAAGTGGCATTAATTTAGGACTAGAAGAGCGTGCTAAAGTTTCAACAGAACCAATGATAATTGGTAAAGGGCGTCGTGACAAAGCAGGGCCTAAAGCTATAAAATTTCCCCGTTCAAGATCTCTAAACATTTCCGCTTGGCGACGCTCCATTCCCAAAAGATCAGCAGCGCGCACCATATCAATATCTAAAAAAGTCCGCCCTATTAAAAAGTTTGAAGCTTCCGCAGCAACATTTTTGGCAAGCTTAGCCAAACGTTGTGTCGCAATAACACCAGCAAGACCACGTTTACGTCCTCGACACATAAGATTGGTCATAGCGCTCAAAGAAATTTTACGCGCTTCATCAGAAACTTCTCCTGCCGCAGTTGGAGCAAACAATTGTGCTTCATCGACAACGACAAGCATAGGATACCAATAATCACGTTCCACATCAAACAGTGCCCCAAGAAAAGCCCCAACAGCACGCATCTGTTGTTCAGTATCCAAGCCTTCAAGATTAAATACCACTGAAACTCGATGTTGTCGAATGCGATGGGCAATACGAGTCAACTCTAATTCACTACGTTGAGCCTCTACAATAACATGACCAAATTTATCTGCCAAAGTTACAAAATCGCCTTCTGGATCAATTACACAATGCTGCACCCACTTAGCACTTTGCTCCAGAAGACGGCGTAAAAGATGTGATTTCCCTGAACCAGAATTACCTTGTACAAGAAGACGTGTCGCCAATAATTCTTCCAAATCAAGAAGTGCTGGCATCGATTTATGCAAAGCACGACTCTCTGACATCTCACCCAAGGCAATCTCAACCTTCATAACATCTCCAGTGTTTGATTTTGAACATATCAGCGCCAGCACATATTGGTTGATTCTCCATCCACACCGTAATTTGTAACATTTCCTCCTTTTTAACGGTAGAAATCATCGATTTTTCCCACAACTCTTGCATCTATGAATAGTTTGAACTATAGAACAAACTTCTGCGTAGACACCCTTGGAGGCAACGCAGAATGGAGTGATCGCTGTTGGTTAGCGCATATCTTCATATCCATGCAAAAACTATTACTGTTTTTGAAGGATCTCCAATCATGTAAAAAGGACTTAAATTATGAGCAAAAGCTACACTCTTAAGGCCGAAAAACGCGAGCGGGTTGGTAAGGGGTCCTCCCGTGAACTTCGCCGCAACGGTCTTATTCCTGCTGTCATTTATGGTGAAAAACAACCTCCTTTGGCAATAACAGTTCCCTATAAAGAAATTTTCTACAAAATTCACGCTGGTGGCTTTCGCACCACCATTGCAACGATTATTCTTGACAAGCAAAAAATTATGGTTTTGCCAAAAGATTATCAATTAGATCCCGTGCGTGACTTTCCCCTCCATGTAGACTTTTTGCGCATTTCAGCAAAATCCGTTGTAGAAGTGAATATTCCTGTCCACTTCCTCAATGAAGATACGGCACCTGGACTTAAAAAGGGTGGTGTCCTCAATATTGTTCGGCACGAAATTGAATGTACAGCTCCAGCAAGTGCTATTCCTGAAGCTATTGAAATTGATCTCTCCAGCTACTCTATTGGTGATTCTATTCACATTTCAGCAGTGCAACTGCCAAAAGATGTGACTCCCATCATCCAAGATCGAGACTTTACCATTGCAACCATTGCAGCTCCTGCTGGCATGGATGTCAGCGATGAAACTTCTGAACAAGAAAATGATGAAGAAGACACGGAAACTTCATAAAACTCAAAAGGCGGGAATTTTTTCCGCCTTAATTTATGAGACACTACCCTTACTCATACTTTGACTGAAGATACACATGTGGCTTATTGCTGGTCTTGGCAATCCTGGTTTACAATATCAAAATAACCGCCATAATATCGGTTTTATGGCTGTTGATGCCATTTATCAGTCCTTCTCTTTTTCTCCATGGTCAAAGAAGTTTCAAGCAGAAATCTCCAATGGTTTCATAAATAATGAGAAAATTTTTCTTATAAAACCACAAACTTTCATGAATCTTTCTGGTCAAGCTATCGGTGAAGCTTTGCGATTTTATAAATTAGATTTAAAGAATTTGATCATCATTTATGATGAGCTAGACCTGTCACCGGGGAAAGTTCGTATAAAAATTGGTGGAGGAAATAATGGGCATAATGGCATTAAGTCTATTGATGCCCATTGTGGTACTGACTATTGTCGTATACGCATAGGAATTGGTCATCCTGGAAGCAAAGAACTTGTTCATCAGCATGTCCTAGGAAATTTTACCAAATCTGATCAAGAATGGTTATCCCCTCTCTTAGAGACAATCGCAAAAAATATCGCTCTCCTTATAAAAGATGATAAATCCCTCTTTATGAATGAAGTTTCACAAACGATAAAATACAATCAGAACCATTGGCTTGCGTGTCCCAGTCGCGTGAAGAATATGGATAAGAACTCTTAAAAAAATCCTCTTATAAACTTTCTCAAAGGCAAAATCTGTTGGCAACGTGAGAAGCTAGAAAATAGAACAGAATACAAGCTTGTATACACCTTTGAAAAAGAAAGGCTTATATTCTCTTTTGAGAGAAAGAGAAGATTGAACAGCAAACACAGCTCTCTCCAATCTTCTCCCCTAAATTAAAAAAAATCATTTGGCTGAATGGTCGACTGTAGCGGATCGTAACCATTTGATTGTTGACTATAAACTGTAGGAATACTCCTATTGTTTTGCAATACCACAACACGCGAACCAATAGGAACACGATCATAAAGATCGATAATATCTTGATTAAGCAAACGGATACACCCACTTGAAATAGCACGCCCAATTGACCACGATTCGTGTGAGCCATGAATACGGAAAAGTGTATCTTTCCCATTTTTGAACAAATAAAGTGCCCGCGCACCTAATGGATTATCGGGCCCTGGTGGCATTCCTTTCCCAAGATGACCATAACGTTCTGGTTCTCGAGCCATCATAGCTGCAGTAGGAGCCCAATTTGGCCACCGACGCTTGCGCTGTATAACCCCCTCACCTTCAAATGCTAGGCCTTCTTTACCGACACCAATCCCATAACGCAAAGCTTTTCCATTTTCACCAATAAGGTAAAGAAAACACTCTTGCGTATCTATAACCAATGTTCCAGGCGCATAAGATGTATAATAAATCACCTCTTGTCGCCAATATTTTGGATCAATTGTCGCAAGATCAACAGCAGGTAACGAATAGGTCTCATTCGTTACAGGACCATACAAAGCCTGTATTTCTGGTGGAATGTATCGAACTTGTTGAAAAGGTACCGATGACATATCTGACTGACGTGTAGCACATCCAGCCAAAGCCAAAAGTGCTGCAATTAAAAAGGCACAACGAGATAACACTCTTCTATTTTCTCCGATTAATTATTTATGCAGATTTGCATACCATGAAAAACTTAGCACAATATTAACATTAATTCGAAGTTTTCTTATCCTTGTAACTAAGGAGAACAATAAGATAAGAAGAACTAAGGTAAAAAAGTAGATACCTATTACTTTAGACTTTTTTCTCACTTATCGCAAGACCAGGACTATAACTCTTCTGAAAATATGCTATAAAAAGGAAGCTTTATCTTGACCATAAAATTAATAGAAAAGAAAGACTCTCATGGGCTTTAAATGCGGTATTGTCGGATTACCTAATGTCGGGAAATCAACTCTTTTTAATGCATTAACAAAAACAGCCACTGCACAGGCTGCCAATTATCCTTTTTGTACCATTGAACCCAATACCGGAGAAGTTGCTGTTCCAGATTTACGAATGGAAAAAATTGCATCAATCGCTGGTTCAAAAGAAATGATTCCTACACGCATTAACTTCGTCGATATTGCGGGGCTTGTGCGAGGAGCTTCAAAAGGCGAAGGTTTAGGAAACAAGTTTTTAGCCAATATTCGCGAAGTCGATGCCATTGTCCACGTTTTACGCTGTTTTCAAAATGAAGATATTACCCATGTAGAGGGACGTATTGATCCTTTTTGTGATGCGACAACGGTTGAAACCGAACTCATGCTTGCGGATCTTGAAAGTCTTGAGAGACGAATCATACAAATCCGTAAACGAGCAACCGGAAAAGACAAAGAAGCTCTCACAATTTTACCTATTATGGAAAAAGCATTAAACATACTGCAACAGGGAAACCCTGTCCGGTTATTACTCAAAGATATTTCTTCCGATGAACACCACATTCTTAAGAGTTTGAATCTTTTAACCTCCAAGCCTGTACTTTATGTTTGTAATGTAAGCGAAAATGACGCCGCTCGTGGAAATAGCTTTACCCAAACAGTTGAAAAAATGGCAACAGAGCAAAATGCGCAAAGCATTATCATTTCTGCTTCTATCGAAGCGGAAATTACACAACTGAGTGATGCTGAAGCATCAGAATATCTCAATGCGCTAGGACTCTTTGAACCGAGTCTCAATCGCCTCATTCGCGCTGGTTACCATTTACTTGATCTCATTACTTACTTCACCTGTGGGCCTAAGGAAACGCGAGCATGGACAATTACGCGTGGTACAAAAGCTCCCCAAGCAGCTGGTGTTATTCATTCAGATTTTGAGCGCGGTTTCATTCGTGCCCAAACCATTAGCTATAATGACTATATTGCTCTGGGTGGAGAAAGCGGTGCAAAGGAAGCAGGAAAAGCCCGCGATGAAGGAAAGGAATACATTGTGCAAGATGGCGATATCATGTTATTTAAACATAATACTTAAATCTTCACTCTGTCTTAATAGTTTATCTTGAAAACTTTGGTAATCGCTCCTTGGAATCTTGTCGCAAAAATTCTCAAGAGTTTTTAGAACAAAAAAACTGTTGCTAGCATATGATTGTGATAGCAACAGCTTGATCCATTAAAGAATAGAAATATAAAATTAGCGTGTCCAACGCCCTTCGTATTTAAATGTTGGAGCGTTCTTTAAAGAATCTTTTGTTGCATTTGTAATGAGTTTCCATTTACCATAATCATTTGTCATCTGGATTGTTTCTGGAGAAACGACCACATAACTCTCGCCTATGCCAAGAAAACCACCAACAGCAATAACAAATCCTGCAATATTATTTTCACGCAAAATAATATCTTTTACTTCACCAATATTTTCATCTTCTATATTATATACATTGGCGCCTATAAGACTGGAAGCAACAAAATCCGTTGCTAAAGGTGTCACATAACGCACAGACTTATCTATCCCCACCTGTACAATACCCGTCGAAGAGATCATTTCAGGTTTTGAAGGCACTTCAAAAGACTGAGCATAAGTACTAGAAACCATCAAAATTGACATAAGAGTAGTACATGCAATTTTTTTCATTTTAACATCTCCATTTTTACTTTGCTTTTACTTTATAAAACCTCAATGCATCATAAAAAGATTTGTTCCTTATGCTCTTTATACTCTATACTCTTTTGAGCCTTATCACTTTACCCTTTTCTCTTTATTTCGTCTTTTATTTCTTTCTCTAATTCTTCTTCTAAACGACACCAAATACGATTTTTTAAAATATAAACAAACCCTGCAAAAATGATTAAAAATAAAATAACACGAAAACCGGTTTTTTTACGAATTTCCATATGAGGATCGGCAGCCCACATCAAAAAAGCAGAAACATCGCGCGCATAATGTTCAATGATTTCTGGGGTTCCATCTTCATAAGTAACCATACCATCACTCAAAGGAGGAGCCATAGTTAAAGAATTACCGGCAATAAAATAAGGATTGTACCAATAACCATTCAAAATTTTTATCTCCTTCGGTGCCTTCTGATATCCTGTTAAAAGAGCTGTAATATAATCTGGACCAGCTGTATCATAATGAGTCAATGCATCAGTAATTAAAGCAGGAAACGGCAAAGATACCCCACGTGCACGTGCCATCAATGTCAAATCTGGAGGATAAGCACTATTCAAAATAAATCTTGCTTCTTCTTCATGTGAAAAGGGAGAAGGAAAATAATCCGTTGCAACCCCAGCACGTTTAAAAAATTTTCCTTCTCGATTAGGACCATCGCACACTTCATATTGCCCCGCCAAAGCTTTTATCTGTTCTTGATCATACCCAAGATCTTTTAAATTACGAAAAGCCACATATTTTAGCCCATGGCAGCTGGAACAAACTTGTTTATAAACCTTTAATCCACGCCTCAATTGCGCCTTATCATAAAGCCCAAATGGACCTGAAAAACTCCATGCTTGTTTTTTAGGAATCTGTAAAGGAAAGGAAATAAATCCCTCTTCCTGATCAGAGGCATCACTCGCTAAACTCTGAGCAGAAAAACTCATAGCAACAATAACAACCAACCCAACAAAAACATTTACCATAGTCTCTTTTTTTTCTGTTTTAAATCTTGCATAATTGAAGAAGGAAGAGAATAATTTTTTTCAAACGCTGGCAAAATCGGCAAAATAACCAAAAAAAATATAAAATAATAAACCGTAGCCAATTGTGTCCATAAAAGAATTTTGTCACTTATTTCTCTTGACCCCAACCAACCAAGAAAAACGACATCAATAACCAACGCCCAAAAGAAAATTTTATAAATAGGTCGATATCTTGCTGAACATATTTTAGAGCGGTCTAACCATGGCACAAAAATTAAAACGCAAATCGAACTGACGAATAAAACAAAGCCAACAAAGTTTGAAGAGAAAATACCGATATCAAAAGTTATAGCACGAAGCATCGCATAAAAAGGCAAAAAATACCATTCTGGAACCACACGAAGAGGTGCCTTTAAAGGATCTGCCACACTATAATTTTCAGCCTGCCCCATATAATCGGGCATATAAAACAAAAACCAGGCAAAGAAGATGAGAAAAACAGTAATAGCAAGAATATCTTTGATAAGCGCATAAGGCGAAAATGGAACCGTTTCCTTATCTGATTGTATAGCAAGACCTGTTGGATTGCCTTGCCCAACACAATGAATTGCCCAAATATGCAGCCCCACAAAAAGAAGCAAAACAAATGATAAAACATAATGGAAAACATAAAAACGATTCAACGTTGGTTGTCCTACGACATAACCACCCAGAAGTGTCTCATGCAACCATGTCCCCACCAAAGGTATCGTTTTTAAAAGCCCTGCAATCACTGAAGCCGCTGAAATAGACATCATCCCCCAAACAAGCACATAACCAAAAAATGCTATTGCCATCATGATGATATAAATAAAAATACCTGTAACCCATACCATTTCTCGCATATTTTTATAAGAACCATAATAAAGTCCGCGCGCCAAATGGATATAAACAGCAATAAAAAAAAATGAAGAGCCTACACTGTGCCATGGACGAAAAAGCCAACCAAACTGCCCTTCACGCCGAAATCGTTCACTGGTTTCAAAAGCCAAATGAATATCCGGAACATAATGCATAGCCAAGACAATACCAGTCAAGAGCTGTGATAAAAGCATAATGGTTAAAATACCGCCAAATGTGTAAAAGTAATTAAGATTACGCGGAACAGGAAAAATCACAAATGCATTATAAAAAAAACGAGGAAGAGGAAAACGCTTATCAAACCAACGGGCAAGAGCACTTTTAGGACAATAAGGAGGAAACCTTATCATGACTTTATCCTATTTTGAGCAAAGTATCAGAAAGAAATTGGTAAGGTGGAATAGTCAAATTATAGTTAGCTGGACCTGACCGCACTCTTCCAGCAGTATCATAAACAGACCCATGACAGGGGCACAACCATCCTCCAAATTTACCCGATTGCCCAAGTGTTACACAGCCTAGATGCGTACAAAGATTAATAACAATAAGCCAATTTTCACGTCCTTTACCTGCTGAACGCGCAAAATCTGTTGCTTCCTTTTCACCTTCAAGATTAGGATTGCGCGCTTGACGATCTTTTAGAAGTCTCAATTCAGTAGCGCGCGCATCAGCAATTTCTTTTGCCGTACGATTTCGAATAACAACAGGCTGTCCTCGCCACTTTACCGTTACTGACATCCCCTCTTCAATACCAGAAAGATCAACCTCAACAGAGGAAGATGCCAAAACAGCTTCATCTGGACGCAACTGACGGATAAAAGGCCACACAACCGCTCCCATTCCAACTGCTCCTGCAACAGCTGTTACCAAAAACAGAAAATCCCGCCTCGTTTGCTCACTCATGGACTTAACTTAAAGAGACACTTTGCTAAAATATTCTTTTACCATACCCTCTCCCATTGTACAATGCTCGATCACTCCGTTACCTCAACCATAAAAACATCCCCGTAAAAAACTCCTGCCATTTGTATGGTTTATACAAAAAACTGTTTTATAATGATAATTCATCGTTTTACAGAGTGAATGAAATCCCTAAACACCGTAAGGTTTTTTCATTTCAAACCTATTCATATTAATCAATCAAAATTACTCCCCCGCCCGTGAAAATCAGAGATAGCATGTAAATAAACACTTCTAAAGAAAGAAACATAGTCTTGTTATGACCATATCTCAGTAAACAAGTTGAGCTTATCGGTTATTTCTTTAACACATTTACAGCATCTCTCCCTCCCTCAATTCCAACTGGTTGCATGAGTATTTTTTTCGCTTCTGTTTTTGCATAAAAAGCATATTTTGTTGATTTTAATTAAAATTGATGATCTAACCTCATTAAATATCCCACTTTTCAACATAATGAGCCAATTCATTTCATGGATTGCTCAATAAAAGGAAGTCCCTAATAGGGAGCTTCTCTCTGATCCCAAACAGACCTGTATACATAACTTTTTCCCTGAAATTTAAAGGGAATAAAAATGAACCGTAAAAAACATGTATTTCTCAAAGCATATTTTTCGAATAAATTGTGGTGCTTCTTTACAAAGTCGAAAGAAAAATCATATTACAGAGAACATGACACTTCATATAGCTCTTTTCCAACCTGATATTGCTGGTAATACTGGAACGATTTTACGTCTTAGCGCTTGCTTTGGTTTACATGTGCACATTATTGAACCTGCAGGCTTTAATCTGTCGGATCGTAATCTCAAACGCGCAGGATTGGATTATCTCGAATATGCTTCCTTAGAACGACACATTGATTGGCAACATTTTATAAGCTCCATGAAACACTTTAACCGCCGCCTGTTGCTTTTAAGTACAAAAGCAAAAACATGCTATACGCAGATATGCTATCAAAGAAATGATGTTTTACTTTTTGGTCGGGAATCAGCTGGCGTTCCCGATTATGTTCATGAAACGGCCGATTACACACTGAAAATTCCCATGCAACCACAGGCACGCTCTCTCAATCTCGCCATGAGCGTGGCTATAACAACAGGAGAAGCATTGCGCCAAATTGGTTATTATGAAAGAAAATGTATTTTATAAAAATATAAATTATCACGAAAAACAATAATACAACATATAAAGAACAGTTAGAGCGTATAATGCCTATCATTTTCAAACAATTAAGTGCTTGTAAAATAAACATTTCTTAGTACCCATCACATCCATTTCATATCACCTCATAGTAAAAATCCAGTGAACATCCCCCTCTTTATGGTCATACAAGGTGCAAACCGCTATCACTATTCTCTTTATTCGTTCTCATTTTCGAGAATCCTTATCTTTGAGATGGTTTATAAGAGACATTTTTCCTCTCTGTAATCGTTTTTACTCGTACAGCTTCCCCCTCGTGACACGTAAGGCAATAATTTTGATTGATGTAATATGAACAGGTTTGAAATAACCTTACAATATTGGGGACTCTTCTTTCACATGAATAATGATTATTATAAATTAATATGTTGACTTAAAAAATATAAACAACAGTGAGTTTATAAACAGAAATATTATAAATCAATTTTTTCTAATAGTGCATGACGATCCATTAAAAATCCGCTTTCAATCCATATCATTTCTAGCTCTTTAAGCTTTTTTCCTAAAAGTACACCTTTCGTAAAACCTTTCTTTATTAAATCGTTACCATTAATGGGAAAAGTTGGAATTTGCCATTTTTTGGCAAATTGATAAAGCTTGACATAACCCTCTGCTTTTTGCAAAGCATCACTTTTTTCCAGATGATCAAGATGTGATGCAGCGACAGACAACGATAATTGATCTAAAACTGGCTGTCGTCCATGAAAATAAATCAGTTTTTGCACAAAATGATCAGAACAGTTTTGGTTTATTATTTCTAACTCCGCCCATTCTTTTAATCGCGTTGTTTCCTTAAGAGAAAAACGCAAGCGCTGTGCCATTTCATGAAGACGCATGGGATCAGGAGGAAGAAGGCTTTCTAGCCGTAACAATGGATCAACTTTCCAACCAAGAGCCTGTTCTGTCTTCACCAATGCGTGAATTGCATCAATGCCCCATCGTTCTGTTTCAGGAAAAATGAGTGCCAAAATTCTGCTTTGTCGCATCCATAAAAGAGCACGCGTTGGATCAAACGCCGCAAGAAGCTTTTTCATTTCTGCCCAAATACGTTCAGAAGAAAGTTTTTTTAAACCGTGTTTTAAACGAACACATGCCTTCAATCCTTGCACATCAGGTCGCCCTGCTCCATACCACGCAAAAAAGCGAAAAAACCGTAAAATACGCAAATAATCTTCGCCAATACGATCTTCTGCAACCCCAATAAAACGAACTGTTCGGCTAGCAATATCACTCAAACCTCCCACATCATCATAAAGGTTGCCAGCAGCATCACAATAAAGCGCATTTATCGTAAAATCTCGCCGTTCAGCATCTTTTTTCCAATCACGACCAAATGCCACTTTTGCATGACGACCATCCGTTTCAATATCGCAGCGAAGCGTTGTAACCTCATAAGAACATGAATGAGCAACTACTGTTATTGTACCAAACGCAATCCCTGTAGGAATAGCTTTAAATCCTGCTGCTTCTACACGTGCGATAATCTGTTGCGGCAAGCAGGTTGTGGCAATATCAATATCACTAATAGGCTGCCCTAGCAGTTGATTGCGTACTGCTCCCCCTACAATACGCGCCTCTTCCCCCTCCACAGACAAAACACGAAGAAGTGTTTGGATATCACTTTGTTGTAACCACGCAACCTGTTTGAAGTTCTGTCTTATATTCACCCTTCAACCTTTCAAAAAAGTTGTCTTCATTGCTTTAAAAAATTCTCTTCATAAAACAAATTTTTTAAGACATCCCTTATAAAGCACGTCTATTCTTCCAAAGAAACTTTTCTCTTCTATATGAATATGAAAAAAAACGGCATATGATACTTCATTTCTTCTCATTTTCTGTTACAAACAATAAGATATCCATTATCATGCAGAGAAAATTACCATTTTTGCGACAAACGCCTTAAGGAAGAAATATGAGTCAACATGATCCATCATCCAATTCTATAAAAAAGGTCAATATCAATCATGAAGCTCAAGTCATTATTGATGATATTGATACGGCACACAAAGAGTTGGATATTTTACAAAAAGAAATTGACAAAGTTATTTTTGGGCAAAATCAGGTAATCGAATATGCTTTAATCGCTATTTTTGCTGGTGGTCACGCCCTTCTTGTCGGTGCTCCAGGACTTGCAAAAACACGTCTTGTTGAAACATTGGGAACAGTCTTAGGGCTTGATGAAAAACGCATCCAATTCACTCCTGACTTAATGCCATCGGATATTATTGGTTCTGAAATTATGGATTCCGATAAAGACGGTAAACGTTCTTTTCGATACATTCAAGGTCCTATTTTCACGCAACTTCTCATGGCCGATGAAATCAATCGTGCTTCCCCACGGACACAGTCAGCCCTTTTACAAGCTATGCAAGAATATCATGTTACTGTTGCAGGTACCCGTTATGATTTGCCACAACCTTTTCATGTTCTTGCAACGCAAAATCCTCTCGAACAAGAAGGGACCTATCCACTTCCTGAAGCACAACTGGATCGCTTTTTGATGCAAATCGATATTGACTATCCTGACCTCACAACAGAGCGACGGATTATTTTAGAAACAACAAAAGAAAAAAAATCAAATGCAAAACCAATTTTATCCGGCAAAAAATTGCAAAAAATTCAAAATATCGTTCGCAAAATGCCTCTTTCAGAAAATGTGATTGAAGCTATTTTAAAAATTGTCCGCTCATCTCGCCCTCATAAAGACAATAGCCTTGCTAATACTTATGTTTCTTGGGGACCTGGTCCACGGGCATCACAAGCCCTTTCACTTTGTGTTCGCGCTCGTGCTCTTTATTATGGACGCTTAGCTCCTTCACTTGATGATGTTGAAGCATTGGCCTATCCCGTATTACAACACCGCATGGCTCTTAATTTTTCTGCCCGTGCTGAAGATATAACCGTAAAAGATATTATTAATAACCTTGTGAAAGATGCTCTTTGAATGGCTCTTGGCAAAAAAGTTTTACAAAAGCCTCCATTGTCGCTGGCAAATGAACTGCATAAGGATACTGGCAAAATGCCATATTTCCTTTTACAAGCGCGTCATATCGCTAATACATTGATAACCGGATGGCATAGACAACGTAAAAGCGGTAATGGGGAAAACTTTTGGCAATTTCGTCCCTATATGGAAGGAGAATCCATTAGCCGCATTGACTGGCGTCGCTCAGCGCGTGATGAAAATACATATCTCCGTGAACATGAATGGCAAATGACACAAACCGTTTGGCTTTGTCCTGATCAGAGCGCATCAATGCATTACTGTTCGCGCTTTTCTAAAATCTCTAAAGGTAATCATGCCACTCTTCTTACCCTTACCTTGGCATCCCTTCTTGAACGCAGTGGCGAACATATTGCTATTCCCAACTTAATGTCCCCCACAATGACATCCAATGTCGTAGAACGAATAGCCTTTGCTTTAGAAAATCATTCAGATGAAAATTCATTTCCGGATTTTTCAACGATTACACGCTTTTCACATGTCGTTATAATGAGTGATTTTCTCGACTATCCTGAAAAAGTCATCCAACATTTAACCGTTTTAACTACAAAACAGGTAACAGCGCATTTAATTGAAATTTCTGATCCCGCAGAAGAAAGCTTCCCCTATACAGGTCACACAGCATTTTTGGATCCTGAAACGAAAGAGAAACATGTTTCCACTAAAGCAGAAGATCTTCGTAAGAGCTATTGTAAACTATATCACGCAAGGCGACAAGAATTGGTAAATTTTTGCGCACGCCAAGGATGGTCTTATCACGTTAGTACAACGGATCAACCTTTAACAGAGACCATTTTTCATCTCGCAAATACAATGAGCGACTCTCCATTGCAAAAAAGGAGGGCACTTTGAGTTTTGCTGCTCCCTTTCTGTTACTAGGGCTTTTGTTCCTACCGGTCATTTGGTGGCTGTTGCGGATAACTCCTCCATCTCCGCGTAAAGAGCTTTTTCCCCCTTTTCGCTTCTTACCCAAACCAACTCATCAACAAGAAACAGCAAAACATACACCTTGGTGGTTGCTCTTGTTGCGTTTAACCATAGCGGCACTTGTTATCATAGCTCTAGCACGCCCCACTTGGAATCAAAAACCAATAAGCTTTTCTGGGTCTCAACCCCTTGCACTCATTATTGATAATGGTTGGGTTTCTGTAAAAGAATGGAAACAGCGCATCTCTATCGCTGAAATGCTCCTTGCACAGGCAGAAAAACAGCAAAAAAATATTTATCTTGTTGCAACGGCTGAAAATAATATCTCCAATATAGAGCCCCAACCAGCCAAGATTATAAAACAGCATTTAATGCATTTGCAACCGCGTCCTTGGCCTGTCAACCGTGTGCATGCCTTCAAAAAACTCAGCGAAATAACCAAAGGAAAACCTCTTGATATTGCTTATTTAAGTGATGGATTACAAACAAATGAAGATGAGCAAGCTTTTGCTCTTCTTGAAGAATTAAAACCTAGAAACTTCTTGTGGTATTTGACTGATATTTCCGATTTAACCGGCATAACATCCATAGAAAATAACAATGGAAACATGGGCGCGCGTATTATCCGCTCAACAACACACAGTAATACTCCCGCTATACTCAGCCTTTACGATTCAAATAATCAACTTCTCGGTCAATTTACGAACAATTTCTCTGAAGGAGAAACAACAGCACTTGTTCCTTTTAATGTACCACTTGAACTACGCAATGATATCGCTTGGATAAAAATAAACAATCAAAACCATGCTGCTGCAACCTTCTTGGTAGACAGCCATAACAGGATAAGCCGTGTTGCTCTTCTCTCACCCGATACTAATGAAATGGCACAGCCTTTACTTGCTCCATTTTATTACATTATCAAAGCCTTACAAGGTCATACACAGCTTATAACAGCCGGTGGAAGAGAACTTTCAACGGATATTGATCATTTGCTTAAACAAAATCCATCTGTTTTGATTATGGGTGACATTGTTAACATACCCCCAAAAGCAGAAAAAAAACTTTCTGATTTTGTGAATAAAGGGGGAACACTCATCCGCTTTGCAGGAGAAAAACTCAGTAGCGCAGAACATTACGATAACCTTCTTCCGATACCACTGCGCCCAGGTCAACGTTCCCTTGGAAGTATTATGTCTTGGACAAAACCACAAAAGCTTGCCCCTTTTGCAAAAAATAGCTTTTTCTTTGGTCTTCCCTTTCCAGGAGATGTTACTGTCTCGCGCCAAATCCTCGCAGAACCAACCCCAGATCTTTTCGAAAAAACGTGGCTTAGCCTTTCGGATGGAACTCCTCTTATTACCGCAGCAAAACGTGGTAAAGGAACCCTCATTCTCATTCATGTTGCTCCTGACCCAACATGGTCTAACCTTCCTCTTTCTGGCTTTTTTGCACAAATGCTGCAAAAATTAATCACATTAGGTTCTAACGAAAACACAAACCTAACACACAGAGAAAAAAGAACAGTGATACAAAACCCTTGGCGAACTATAGCCGTTGACGGACAATTACAAGTACCACCCTCTGATGTTGTTCCTTTGATCTTTGACTCTCAAAATCCACCCCATCCTTCCTACCATACTCCCCCAGGACTTTATGGTGCCAAAAACAATTTTTATGCACTCAATCTCTTAACTCATTCGTCGCACTTGATGAAACAATCATCATTGCCAACTTCTCTTAATAAAAGCCCTTTATCTTACGATACAAAAGAAAAAAATCTTATCGGTCCACTTTTAGGATTAGCCATCTTATTATTCGCCTTTGACAATTTTCTCATTTTATGGATGGGAGATATTTTTTCTTTCATGAAACGGCGTAATATGTTTCTCGTCCCCTTTATAAGTCTTATTGCCTTGTTTTCATATGATCCAACTCTTCATGCACAAACGAAAGAAAATCATCATGATAGTGTACAAGCTGCTGGCGCAACACATCTTGCCTATGTTATAACCAATAATCATGAAATTGATACAACGAGTAAAAGTGGTCTAGAAGCGTTAAGTCAATTTATTGCAGAGCGCACAATGCTTACCCTTGGCTCTGTTACAGCACTTGATCTCGATAAAGATGAACTCTCTTTTTATCCTCTTATTTACTGGCCAATTGATGTTAAGAGTCCTATACCAACCCCCAAAAGCCTTGAAAAAATAAATAACTTTATGAAACATGGGGGAACAATTTTATTTGACACGCGCGATCAGATAAAGAGCAATCTTAATCTTGAAGGAGACGCTACTCCAGAAACGCAAAGATTACGAGATATCTTAAAAGAGTTAAATATTCCATCCATTGAGCCAGCATCAACAGATCATGTTGTTGCACGTTCTTTTTATATTATGCCAGATTTTCCTGGTCTCTACCGTGGTTCACCTTTATGGGTTGAATCCTCATCAACAAACAAAAAAAATAAAAACTCTCTTGCCAACGGCGATAACGTAAGCTCCCTTCTCATCACCGCAAATAACTTTGCTGGGGCTTGGGCACTCGATGAAAAAGGGGCATGGAAATATCCCCTTGTTCCCAATGATCCAATGCAACGTCTATGGGCATTTCGTGCAGGTTTAAATATTGTCCTTTATGTGCTTACAGGAAACTATAAAGCGGATCAAGTGCATGTTCCAGCACTCTTGGAACGCTTTAAAAGAGAAAGAAGGCAATGATATCATTTTTCACTTTTCAGCCTTTTTTACCACTCTTTTGGATTCTGCTCTTAAGCGGAATATCGATTCTTTTTGTCGTTGTTGGTCTTGTTACGCAACGGCAAGGTTCTTTATTTCGTCTGATGGCATTAAGCGCCCTTATCCTTGCTTTGCTCAATCCAATGATCATAAAAGAACAGCGCGAACCACTGAAAAGCACAGTAGGCATTGTCATTGACCGCAGCAAAAGCCAATCATTTGGAACACGTACAAATGATAGTGATGAAGCGCGCAGGCAATTAGTCGAAACACTGGCGCATTATCCACAATTTGAACCACGCTTTATTGAAGCTGGGAAACTTGCTGATAATCAATATGCACCCTCAACGAATTTGTTTGAGACTTTAACACAAGCAGTATCTGATGTACCGCTCTCTCGTTATGCAGGAACCATTTTTATCACCGATGGACAAGTACATGACATCCCTGACCTATCAGACCTTCATCATGAAGCACCTCTCAATGCCCTGATTACAGGATACTCAGATGAATTTGATCGCCAAATCAAGTTTATTTCTCCTCCACGCTTTGCCCTTGTCAACAAACCACAAACGCTCTCCATTTTGGTAGAAGATAAAGTCCCCGCCAAAAAAATAATATCACAGAAAGCAAATATTACACTAAGCGTCAATGGACAAGACATTGGCCATTATTCTGTAACTCCTGGCGTGATTTTTCAAACTGAAATTACCCTTCCTCATGCTGAAAAAAATATTATCCAAGTTATAACTGATCCACACAAAGGTGAACTAAGCTTTGAAAACAACCGCGCCATAACAATTATTGAAGGAATCAGAGAAAATTTACGCGTTCTTCTTATTTCAGGTGCTCCTTATAATGGAGAACGGACATGGCGAGACCTTTTGAAAGGTGACTCCAATATTGATCTTGTTCACTTTACTATTTTGCGTCCCCCCACCAAAGCAGATAATACGCCCTCAAGCCAATTATCCCTAGTGGTCTTTCCCACAAGAAAACTCTTTGTTGAAGAAATTAATAACTTTGATCTCATCATCCTTGATGGCTACCAGCACTCTACTGTTCTCCCCTTAATCTATTATGATTATATCGCCCAATATGTACAAAAGGGGGGTGCATTGTTGATGGTAACAGGACCTGAGTTTACCCAAAAAAACTCACTTGCGAAAACACCTTTAATAAGCATTCTACCGGCATTGCCCAATGGAACTATTATTGAAAAACCTTTTCGCCCCACATTAACCAAAGAAGGTGAGCGCCATCCTGTCACAAGGGGTCTTGCAACACTTAACCTTCCCGCTTCTCAATGGGGGCAATGGTTGCGACAAATTGCTATTCAAAACATAAATAACGGAATCGCCCTCATGAAAGGAGCGGATGAACAACCACTTTTACTTCTCTCGCATGTTGATAAAGGACGTGTAGGCATGTTGCTCTCTGATGAAAGTTGGCTTTGGGCACGAGGTTTCGAAGGCGGTGGTCCTTATGCTGCTCTTTATCGTCGTATTGCCCATTGGCTCATGAAAGAACCAGAACTTGAGGAAGAAAAATTAAGTGCGACCAGCAGCCATCATCATTTAACAATTCGCCGCCAAACCCTTAAAGAGCATCCAGAGCCCGCTGAAATAATCTTTCCCTCTGGAAAAAAAGAAAATATTACTCTGACCAAAGAGAAAGAAGGCCTTTTTACTGCAACTGTGACCACTGATGAGACAGGAATTTTTAACATTAAAAATGGCGGTTTAACAATACTTTCTTCTGTAGGGATGCTCGATAATCTTGAGTTGTTTGACTTGATTTCAACACAAGAAAAACTAGCCCCCATTATTAAGCACACTGGTGGCTACATCGGACGTTTACACCCTGAAGGAAAAGAAAACATTCATCTTCCTCCATTTAAGCTGATTCAATCAAAAACAAGTCCGTCCTCTTCCCCAGCACATTCAATTGTTCTGAAAGAAGCAACAGAAACCCGTTTAATCAATACCTTTTATTTTTCGATATTTTCTGGTTTTTTTGCACTGCTTGCTTGCCTTTTACTGTTGAGCAGCATGTGGTATTATGAAGGCCGTTAAAAAGTCTGAGATTTCGTCTAATAGTTTTAAAATTCAGCTTATCTTTTTACGTATTTACTTGTCTTTTGTAATTAGATAACGTATTGATTTATAACTCAAAATACAGTGGAATTCTTCTTATTTCCAATATCCTCATATTAAAACAATAAAAAACATTCTCTTGCGTATTATTAAAGAGATGCTGTATGGATAGAAACCATTGAAGAAAAGAGTGAAATACCTCTTATGAATCCTCTTAAAGCAAAGCAAGGATTTTCATAAAATTGGGGGAAAATAGTATGATGTTTTTTATTTGCACCTTGTATAAGTGTAGAGATGGTAGTGTACAGTAAGCCCTATATAGTTCACAGAAGCTTTCCATTATAATATCGAGTACCATCGTGAAATTAGCTCAAACGCATTGAGAAATGTTTTTTTTTTACAAATATGTGAATCTACAACACAATGATATTTTATTAGGGATATTCTATTTGGAACATTCCGCTTGAGACATTCTTTTTTGCAAGCTAATTTTCATTTTACAATCTTTCTTGCCTTTAAGCACTAACTTATCTTATGTTTATTCTTTAAATCGTTTTTAATACTTTACGAGCTTTTATGTTTTATCTTGCCCATATATCGGATGTACATCTTTCCCCTCTCCCGCAACCTTCCCTTTTTGAACTTTCTGGGAAACGTCTTACCGGTTATCTGAACTGGCAAAAAAAACGTAAGAGTCAGATGGCAACAGATGTCCTAGAAATTTTAATAGATGCCTTGAACAAAACAAAACCTGATCACCTTGTGATCTCTGGTGATCTTGTAAATCTTGCTCTCGATAAAGAATTTATACAAGCTCATCGTTGGCTACTTAATCTAGGAAAACCTCAAGATATTTCTTTGACATTTGGAAATCACGATGCCTATGTCCGCGGCGCTTTACAAAAAGCATGCACTCTCTTTAAACCTTGGATTACAGGTGACATCCCTCAAAAAAGTGCCTTTCCTTATATGCGCATTCGCAAAGATGTTGCCATCATAGCAGCTTCTTCAGCCATTGCGACATTGCCTTTTCAAGCTTCTGGCTATTTTGGTAAAATGCAAGCGCAAACTTTACCGCTCTTTTTAAAGGAAGCAGCACAGCGCAACCTTTTTCGTGTCGTCATGATTCACCACCCCCCCTTTCCAAAGGCCACGTCTTGGCATAAAAAACTACGGGATATAAAACGTTTTCTAGACGTTATCAAATACCACGGTTGTGAGCTTATTCTTCACGGACATACTCATTTACCCACATTGAATTACATTGAAGGACCAATTAAAAAAATTCCTATTGTTGGTGTTCCTTCCGCATCACAAGCTTTTGGTGATAAAAAACCGCCCGCAGGCTTTAATTTATTTTCCATTGAACGCTTACAAAATCAATGGCATTGCCAATTAAAACGTTATAGCATTATCAACCCCAAAAACGAGATTGCATGTACTGAAACAATTAATCTTTAAACACCTTCATAGTTGCCCAAACAACAAAAAATAAAAATATTTTTATTTCATATCCCTTTGGAAATCATAATTCTTATTTCCCTTTTTCTCCTTAAAAGATAAAGTTTCACCTTCTCTGTCAATAGATCAATTTTTCTCAGACAGTTCCATCTGCTGCCCCACTTATGTGACTAGCTTTTTACAAACTTATCGGTTTTCTTCCTTCCCGCTCTAAAGGACGAAAATTCTACCACATCTGATTTATAAATAATTCGGATTCTTGTCTCACGGGTTCCAGCTGCTAATTGCGCATGTGATTTACTTCACAAAGCTCTACACATAAACCCTGCTTTGAATTTCATCATCCACTCCTCCAAAAGCATCTAATGCGTAAAATCTTTATATTATTACAATGATGATATTTTATAGAATAATAGAGACGCTCATTCAGCTTCTATACCTGAAAATCAATGGCTAAAAAAGCCAAATAATAACTAAAGTATATAATTTAAATAACCCAACCTACTTGTGATTCATAAACAAATGATGTTGATTGATTTATCGTAAATAGATTTGAAATGACCATTACTATTTCACTCAAAATTTATTATCGTACATTAAAAAATTAGGAGAATAATAGATTATATTTCGATAACAGACATAGGTAATAATGTTTTTTATGTCTCAATAAATTCCTAATTTTCTCTCTATTTTTTCCTATAAATAACTTTATAATACTCTTTATAATTATTTTATTATTGAGTTATATTGCGGATGTAATTTTACGTTCTTTAGAATTTTTTGCGAGCTTTTTGTTATTAAATAAAATATTTTACGATACCGCAAAACAGAAAAGTTGATTGTATGAAAGATCTTTTAAATAAAATAAAATGCCATTAGCTTGCCAATTCACATGTTGGTTTTAAAAAGCATCTTTTAAAGCACCCAAACCCATTTCCCGACGGTACCTATGAATGATGTAATGTTAAGTCCATTTAGCAACACCATCTTCACGTTTATGGAAAAGCAAGCTAGTATCAAAATCTCACACTTTGCCACCCCCTAATGTAGCGACAGCCTTTAGCACTTAAAATGGTTCATAAGAAGCATTTTTATTCTTTCTTTAATGTTTTTATCTCACGACGCCCCCTCTTTTTGACGTGCAAAAGACATGGTTTTGATCGGTTCAATATGGTATAGGTTTAAAATGAGAAAATCTTATGACACTTGGGTCTCTCACTCAACATGACAAAAAGTAATTTATGTTTACAAATCAAAGTATTGTTCGAATAAAATAGTAGCTCTTTTGAGTAAGGATATTTACTAGAACATATCTGAAAAATAAAAGCCTCATTCGAAAATGAGACTTTTGAAGTGTTTAATTCTGCAAAAATTAAAATTTATAAGCTACACCCACACGAAAATCATTTGTCTTGTAACCCATTTCAAATTTATCCTGTATGAACTTCTTTTTGCCAAAATCTGAATAACGATATTCTGCACGTACAATAATATTATCAGTCATTGCAAAATCAATACCACCTCCAAGGGTATAACCAATCATGGTCTTTTTTTCATCATGCAACCAATCAGAAAAATCAACTTCTCCATTTTTGCTATCAGCTACTGCCGCAAAAATATTCTGAAGCTGCGTATAAGCAATCCCTCCAGAAATATAAGGCATCATACGCTCAATCGCAAAACCAACTCTCACCCGTGTAGCACCAGCCCATTTTTGTTTTAAAGTATGACGTACAGCTTTAATAGGTGTTGTCGAATCCTCCTCATGCAAATCTCTTGTTAGACTTGTTTTTTCTACAAGTTTTGGTGTTTCTTCAGTTGGACTTTTTTTCGGTAGATTGACATCTTTAGAATCCTTTTTACCAAACCACATAATATCTGTATCAATACCTATAATAAAACTATTATCGATATCAATATTGGAACCTGCATAAACTCCCCCGATAAAACCAGAAAGTTTAGGTAAATTCTCCTTTCCAATTGGATTCCATATCCCTGTCTCATGTTTTAAATAACTTGCAGTCGTTTTACCTGAAAAGTTACCAATCTGTCCTCCAAGATAAAATCCTGTCCAAGACAAAGCAGGTGCTGGAATAACAGGAACAGGTTGTTCAGGAATAACGATATCCGACGCCTGTACTACAGAAATTAAAATTAAAGAAAATATAGATGTTGAGGCTAAATACTTTGTAATCATAATTGCTCCCCTAAAAGCTAATGTGATACATAAATAATGGTAAATCGTTTCACAATTTTTTGAAAAAATCTATAGCAAAAATGACACAGTTAAAAAATTAAAATTAGTTTTAAATAAAGCTTAAATATTATTTATAATTTCCAGAAGCTATTAATCTATAGCATCTTTTATAGCTTCATATTGATCATTATTATCTGAAATTATATAAATAATTATAATGTCAATTTTTTGAAAAAATGAGATAACGCTCATAAAAAATATGATTCACTAAATTAATCACTCATCGCTTTTTGTATAAAGAATGATACCTAGAATGGAGAATTTTTTCATCACACTTGAAAAAACAGTAGAGAACTTCACTCTAACCCTCTCAAGCGTCTATGAAATGAAAGACAAAAATTAATATATAAAAATGGAATTAATAATTTTTATTTATTCTTATAGAATTATTTTAATATTTCATGATTTTTGTAAAAACTGAACAGACCAATTGCCCAGTTTCTGCAATTAATTTTTCCACACGAAGCAAATCAGGTTCCCCAACACTATTCAACAAAAGATCACTTAATCCAGGTGGCATGTCATTGGGATCAAGAGAATCATTTAAGCAAAGCCGTATAATTTGACTCAAATTTGTATAAAGACGATAGGCATAATGTAAATCAGCAATACATGACTGATTAAGAAAACTGTTTGGTAAGTGATCTAAAATATCCGCTGTCGTCGCTCCAATTTGAAACTCCATGACATGCGTAATAAGAGAAAATTGAGCAATAAACTCCAAATCCATAATGCCACCAGACATCGTTTTTAAATCCCATTGATTTTTTGGCGGCTTTTCTTTTGCAATCAAGGCACGCATTTCACATACTTCTTTTGCAACTTCCTTCTTATCACGAGAAATAGCAATAATTGCACACACTTCATTTTCTAGTTTTTGTAAAAAATCAGGGTCTCCTGCAATGCCTCGAGCCCTTGTTAAAGCAAGATATTCCCATATCCATGCTTCTTGGCGATAATACTTTTTAAAAAATGGAAAAGAAACAGCAATAGGTCCTTTATTGCCTAATGGCCGTAACCTTAAATCAACGACATAAAGAATACCTTGGCTTGTAAGAGTGGATAAAGCAGAAACGAGGCGTTGTGCTAAACGCGTATAATATTGAGAGATATAAAGAGGCTTTTCTCCATCAGATATTTCTGCATCATCATCGTGTTCATAAAGCAAAACGAGGTCAACATCGGAATCTGCTGTTAATTCGCGACTTCCAAGCTTCCCCATACCCAATATGCCAACACGCCCCCCTTTAATACGACCATGAAGACGAGAAAATTCCTCTTGAACGGTAGCAAATGTTTTTGTAATCATAAGATCAGCAAGCGCAGTAAAAGCAAAACCCGCTCTTTCTCCTGTAATTGTACCGTTTAAAATTCGAATACCAATCAAAAAACGTTGTTCATCTGCAAAAATCCTTAAATGGTCAAGAATTTCCTCATAAGAAAGAACATTTTCAAGAAAATATTCAAGCCGTTTTTCTAAGTACGTTTTGGTCGGTAATTCTGAAAGAATATTCGGATCTAACATTCCATCAAAAACATGGGATCTGCGTGTAATAATTTCTGCAAGACGTGGAGCAGCACCCATAATAAGGACAAGCATATCCAAAAGAGAGGGATTAGACTGCAAAAGACTAAAAAGCTGAATTCCTGAAGGTAAGCCCTGTAAAAAACCATCAAAACGCAACATCGCCTCATCAGCTCGTTTTGTCCCACCAAAAGCTTTCAAAAGAGCTGGTGTTAATTCCGTTAATCTCTCGCGTGCTTCGGCTGATTGCGTTGCTTTATAACGACCAAAATGGAGCGTGCGCATAATACGACAAATATCACTTGCTCTTTCGAAGCCTAAACGGCTTAACGTTATTAATGTCTCCGGATCATCTTCTTCACCGGTAAAAACTAAATTACCAATTTCTAAACCAAGTTCTTGCTCATTCTCAAACAGTGCTGCATAATGTTTTTCAACAACCTGAAGTGTTTTTAATAAATCACGGATAAAACTGCTACTGTCTTGATAACCCATTAAATAGGCAACACTTGTGAATTGAGCAGTATCATTTGGAAGAAGATGTGTTTGTTCATCGAAAAGCATTTGAATACGATGTTCCACATTTCGAAGAAAAGCATAACTTTTTATAAGGCTATTTCTCGTTTTCTCACTGATCCAACCAAGCGTGTGAAGTTCTGCTAACATTGCAACTGTCTGACGTCCACGTAATTGAGGAAAACGTCCACCAGCAATGAGCTGCTGTGTCTGAACAAAAAACTCAATCTCACGAATACCACCACGACCTAACTTTATATTATGCCCATAAGCTGCAATTTGACCGTAATTTTTATGCGCATGAATTTGACGTTTGATCGAATGAATATCAGCAATAGCAGCATAATCTAAATATTTCCGCCACACATAGGGAAAAAGCTCTTTGAGAAAGTTAAAACCTGCCCTCTTATCACCAGCAACTGGACGTGCTTTAATCATGGCTGCTCGTTCCCAATTTTGCCCACGCCCTTCGTAATAACGCAATGCAGTCCTTACTGGTAAGGCCAAAGGGGTTGAACCTGGATCTGGACGAAGACGAAAATCAAGACGAAAAACATATCCTTCCGCAGTGCGTTCTTGAATGATACGGATTAATCGGCGTACCATTTTAGAAAATACGTCAACACTTTCAGAAAGATTACCAATATGAGGTGATGTTTCATCAATGAAAACAATAAGATCAATATCAGAAGAATAATTAAGTTCCCCTGCTCCTAACTTTCCCATCCCTAAAATAATTAAACCACAGTCTTTTTCTGGATTCTCACGGCTTAATAAATTGATCTTACCATGATCATGCGCTTCTCTTAATAGAAAACGTAGTGCTACACTTAATGCTGCTTCGCCCAAACGTGTCAACCAAGCACATGAAACTTCGTAAGTAAAAACACCACCCAAATCAGCTAAAGCAATAAGAACATGCGCTTCTCGTTTTTTGCGCCTTAAAGCAGCCATCAATGAAGTTTCATTTATAGCTTCATCCTTATCAATAGCTGTAATATCATCTATAATTTCGCTCAGCCTTGTTTCTATATCAACATTTAATAAAGCACTAAGATATGATGGGTTGGCAATTAAAACCTCACGCAAAAAAGGAGATAAGGTCATAACCGAACTGATAAAATCAATCTGCGTTCCACTCTCTGAAATGATGGAAACAAGCGATTCTAAACCTTCTTTCCTTGCTTGTTCTTCCATATCTTTTAACCATTGGGAACCACTTTTATCGAGAGGACATAAAGGGAGAAGCTGTGTTTTTAAAAAAGCTTGTTTCATCTGTGCTCCCTTGAAAAGCATTTTGCTTTCCTTTCTATTGCTTTATACTTTTAAAATAGTTGTTACGTATGAAAAGTGAAAAGTGAAGAAAAATATCTTTAAGGAAATAACAAAACAGCCCTAAGCCCTGGATTTGCATTTTCAAGTAACAATTCACCCCCGTGAAGCTTCATAACCGCTTTTGCTATACTTAAACCAATCCCAAACCCAGGTTGTGTGCGGCTTTCTTCAAGACGAACAAATCGTTCTGTCACTTTTTCACGTTTATCCTCTGCTATTCCTGGTCCATTATCGCTCACAACAACTAATAAATGTTCATCACGATATTCCATTGATAAGCAAACCTTCGCTTGCCTTCCACCTTTAGGCGCATATTTAATTGCATTATCTATAAGATTAAAAATTGATTGCGCAACAAGCTCACGATTCAATTTTAGCTCTTTATCAAATATATCTCCCAACTGAAGTAAAACACCTGACTCTTCAGCAAAAGGTTCGTAAAGCTCAACAGCATCCTCAAGGATCAGTTTCATATTAATCATTTCAAGATGTTCAATTGCACTGCTGGCCTCAATACGTGAAATCATTAAAATCGCATTGAACGTACAAATAAGTTGATCTGATTCTGCAATAACCCTATCAAGGACCTGACGATATTCAAGCTTTGTCTTATTTCCTGAAAGCGCTTCTTCAGCGCGATTTCTAAGACGCGTTAACGGCGTTTTCAGATCATGAGCAATATTATCTGATACTTGACGTAAACCAATATTTAACTCTTCAATGCGGTCTAACATAACATTAAGATTGGTTGACAATCGATCAAACTCATCCCCTACTCCAGAAACAGGTAAACGCCCACTGAAATCACCATCCATCAAGCGCTGTGATGCAGCCGTTACATGATCAATCCTTTGTAAAGCTCTCCTGCCAACAAAAAACCATATGAGTAAAGCGCCTCCAACCATTGCAGCAAGTGCAATGATCACAGCTTTGCGAATAACAACAGCAAAACGTTCTGGCTCATCCAAATCACGTCCTATAAGAATCTTCATAGCATTAGGTAAATCAACAATAACCGCCAAAGCGCGATGTTCACTTGTTTTGCCATGTTCTCCAAAACGGGAATACAAAAAAGAGGTAGAAATAAAACCACTCTGATTCAAAAGACCTAATTCAATACGTGCTACATTTCCAGCTAAAATACGCCCCATAGAATCTGTAACAAGATAAAGAAATGCTCCTGGTTGTCTTGAACGATAATCAATAGTGCGCATTAATAAGGATAATCCCCCATAATTATAAGCATTTTCAATATACTTTAATTCTTCATGTAAAGCCTGTTCAGTTTGCTCTGTTAACAATGAAGCAGAAAATGCCGTCATATAAATAGAAAGTCCTGTTGCCACCAATCCAAACAATAAAATGTAAAGTGCTGAAAGCCTTAGCGCCGTCGTGCGCATTATATTAATCAAACGATTCATGCTTTGTTATCTGGTGCTTTCAGCATATATCCAGCTCCACGCACTGTATGGAGAAGGGGAACATCAAAATCTTTTTCAATTTTGGCTCTCAAACGAGAGATATGGACATCAATGACATTCGTTTGTGGATCAAAATGGTAATTCCAAACGTTTTCCAAAAGCATAGTGCGTGTAACAACCTGCCCCGCATAACGCATCAAATATTCAAGTAAACGAAACTCTCGTGGTTGCAATAGAATGTTTCTATCACCTCGTTTTACCGTATGTGCTAACCGATCAAGCTCAAGATTACCTACACAGTAAACAGTTTCTGCTTCTTTAGGATTTTTCCGCCGTTGTAAAACTTCAACACGCGCAAGAAGTTCAGAAAAAGCATAAGGCTTTGTTAAATAATCATCTCCCCCTGCACGCAGCCCCGTTACACGATCATTAACTTGCCCTAAAGCAGACAGAATAAGAACCGGTGTTTCATTGCCTTTAGCGCGCAATTCAGCAATAATAGAAAGACCATCACGATGCAAAAGCATTCGGTCAACAACCATAACGTCATAATTTTCCGTGGTTGCTAAAGCGTATCCCGTATCTCCATCATAAGCAACATCAACAGAATGCCCTACTTCCAAAAATGCTTTTTCGAGATAATGCCCCGTCTCATGATCATCTTCAATAACGAGTATCTTCATAAAACGTATCTCCATTATTTTATTATGTTGTAGGACAAATGTTTAATAAACATTTGTCCTACAACTAAAGCCTTATTTTTTGAAAATTGGAAGAGCAACAAAACGATTTTGATCATTTGTTCGCACTTGTAAGAGTATAGCCTTTCGTCCTAACTGCTGAGCATTTTTGATTGTGTTAATAATATCAGAGACTCGTTTAACTGGTTTATTATTTACTGTCACAATGATATCACCAGGGCGTATCCCTTTATCTGCAGCATCTGAATCGGTATCGACATCCGTTACGACAACCCCTACACCATCATCAGAAGGCATAACAATCAAACCATAATCTTCCAATGTTTCATCTAAATCACTCTGTCCATTTGAATATTTTGAAGTCTCTTTCTTACTTTCATCTTCAGACATTGAAGCGAGTTTAACCTTTATACTCTCCTCCTTACCTGATCTCCAAATCCCTATGGTTACCATTTCTCCTGGTTTAATATTTGCAATACGTTTCGCCAGCTCACGCGCATCAGCAACTTTTTCATTATTCACTGAAATAATTACATCACCCGCTTTAATACCAGCCTTTTCTGCCGGTCCTTTTAACGGATCAGTAACCAAAGCACCTTTGGCTTCTTTCAATCCTATTGAATCGGAAATCTCCTTTGTTACCGGCTGAATCTGAACACCTAACCAACCACGTTGAACTGAACCTTTTTCAATAAGTTGTTGTACAACCTGTTTTACAGTCGCTGCTGGAATAGCAAAAGCAATCCCAACATTTCCTCCAGAAGGAGAAAAAATTGCTGTATTAACCCCAACAACCTTTCCATTAAGATCAAACGTTGGACCACCAGAGTTTCCTCTATTAACAGCAGCATCAATCTGAATAAAATCATCGTACACACCAGTGCCAATATCACGTCCACGTGCAGAAACAATACCTGCTGTCACAGTTCCACCAAGACCAAATGGATTCCCAATGGCAACAACCCAATCCCCAACACGAAGCTTTGAATCATCACCAAAATCAACATAAGAAAATTTTCTTTTATCATTCACTTTTAATACGGCAAGGTCGGTTTTGGGGTCTTTCCCAATGAGCTTTGCGTTCAATTCTGTACCATCATCAAGAACAACAGTATAACTTGTTCCGTCAGAAATCACATGATCATTGGTCACAATGTAACCATCAGATGAAATAAAAAAACCCGATCCAAAAGCAACAGGACGGAGTCTCTGCGATTGGTGCGGAAATTTATTTTTAGGTTTATCAAAATCATAAAACTCTTTAAAAAATCTTTTTAAAGGATGCTGATCTGGTAATTGATCAAGTCCTGGACCACTAAAAAAGTTGCTAAAGAACCTATCTTCTTTCTTTTTATTGCTCTTTACTTGTACTGCCACAACGGCTGGTTTCACTTGAGCAACAATATCGGCAAATCCCTGTTGTTGCATTAACGAAGTAAATACAGAACTTGCATGAGCCTTTGTCATCCACAAGCTTGATGTACATCCACTAAAAAACAGTGCACTTTCCAATATCGCAGAAAAACTCACTGCGACAAATGTTTTAAAGAAAGCCTTTTTAACCATTTATTCTATGCTCCTATTCAATCATACCTTTATTTCAATTCCGATCACTTATAAAATACCAGACCTTACCATTTTCTGTCTAAATTATTAAAGTTTTGTAAGGTTTCAGTATTCCCTAATATAATTACAATAAGATTGTCTGCTCATTGCAGATGATCTGATTTTTTCTTTTATGTAACATTTTTTTAATGCAATGACATTTTTGACTGTTCTTTTTCATTCACATAACGCATGATTATTCCGTTTGAAGTGGAAAAATATGATACTTACGCCAATGATAATAATGATCAAAGGCGAGAACCATAAAAACCAAGTTATCTTATTCAATGGTGGTTTCAAGAGAATAAATTCACCATATCGCTCAACAAGAAAGTCAGTGACTTGCTGATTACTATAGCCCATTTTTAGCCTTTCCCGAATTAAAAGCCGTAAATCACGTGCTAAAGCAGAATCTGAATCATCAATTGATTGATTTTGACAAACAGGACAACGTAAATGCGATGAAATATGGCGTGCTCGCGCTTCAAGAATCTTATTCTTTAAAATCTCATCCGGCTCTACTGCTATTGCTAATCGAAAAGGAAACGTTGCAATTAAAAAAAATACAATCCAAAGAATTTTTTTCATCTCAATGTCTTTTCCAAAAATTTAAAGCAAGCACTACCCTATTGTACATGCCAATGCGAAACCAATACCCCAAAAGAGAAAGACATCCCCCCATAGCCATCATGAATGCCCCTAACCAAATACATATTACATAAGGCTTCCACCATACGTGCACAACGAGACCCCGATTATCAATATGTCCCGGTACAATATATAGCTGTGATAAGCCATGATTTTTAAGACCAACTTCTGTTATTGATGTATTTTGGCTTGAATAAAATCGCTTTGAGGCTGTTACATGACCTACAATGTTTTTATTTTCATATATTTTAAAATAAAACTCCATTGTCGAATAATTCGAACCAACACCATCATACACTGCATCAAAATGAAGCGTTTTATCCGCTATCGTCACCCTATCCCCTACGTTCATGATTAAAATACGTTCTTGCCCAAAACTTGCTACGCAAACAATACCAAATAATGTAACGCCTAATCCCATATGTGCTATTGCTGCACCAAAAGTAGACCATGGCAATCCAAGAAATCTCTTAACGCGTACTGAAAAAGCTCTCTTGCCATATCCACTCTTTCCCCATAGATCCGCTAAACTGCCTAAAAAAACAAACGCTGAAAGCCCAATCCCTAAAACTGCAAAAATATCACGCACAGATGTCGCATAGAATATTATAAAACAGACGATACCAACCAATACAAAAACAAACCACAAGCGTTCAAAAACTGCAAGAAAATCACCGCGTTTCCATGCCATCATTGTCCCAAATGGAACAAACAACAACAGCAAAACCATTAGCGGTCCACAGGTAAGATTAAAAAAAGCAGCCCCTACAGAAATTTTTTGCCCTGTTAATATCTCAATAAAATAAGGATAAAGCGTACCAATCAATACTGTTGCTGTTATTGTTGTCAGTAACAAGTTATTTAAAACAATAAACCCTTCACGTGAAATTGGTTGAAAAAATCTTTCTGTTTTTAAAATAGGGGTACGCAAAGCAAAAAGAAGAAAAGCAGCTCCCGTAAAAAAAAATAAAAGAGCAAGAATTGCTTGCCCGCGTGCTGGATCAACAGCAAAACTATGAACAGAAACTAAAAGCCCAGAACGCACAAGAAAAGTTCCCATCAGAGAAAGGGAAAAAGTAAGCAGCGCTAAAAACAGAGTCCAACTTTTCAATATTTCTCGTTTTTCGAGAACAAGAGCAGAATGTAAAAGAGCCGTTCCTGAAAGCCACGGCATAAACGAAACATTTTCAACAGGATCCCAAAACCAATACCCCCCCCATCCTAGCTCATAATAAGCCCAATAAGAGCCAACCATAATACCCAATGTCAAAAAACACCAAGCAAGTAAAAGCCACGGACGAATCCCACGCGCCCAAATTCTATCAACCTGTCCCATAATCAATGCCGCAACGGCAAAAGAAAAACAAAGTGAAAAACCGACATAACCTAAATAAAGTAGCGGTGGATGAATTGCTAATGCGATATCTTGTAAAAGAGGATTGAGACCATTTCCCTGCAATGCTGGTGGATTCACGCGTAAAAATGGATTGGATACAAAAAGAATAAATAAAAGAAAAGCAGTTGTAATCCAACTTTGGCAAATTAAAACAAGCGTCTTAAAATCTTCTGGCAAATGTTGGCTAAAAAAAGCCATCAATGCGCTAAAAAAAGCAAGACTTAAAACCCATAACAACATAGAGCCTTCGTGGTTGCCCCAAACACCTGTAATTTTATAGAGCATCGGTTTTTCTGAATGAGAATTCTCAACAACGTTCAAAACAGAAAAATCAGATACGACATAAGCATAAATTATCACTAAAAAAGATAAAAGCAGTAATGTAAAAGTGATATATGTTAGAGGAACAACTGTTTGCATTAACAAACGCTCTCTCCACCAAAAACCTAAAGCAGGTAAAAATGCCCCTAATAAGCTTACTGAAAATGCTGCAGCTAAAAAAATATGACCCAGTTCGACAAGCACAATCGAATTATTTCTCCATAATGTAATGTTTTTTCAAACGATCAGCTGTTTCTTTAGGCATATAAGTTTCATCATGTTTTGCTAAAATACGCATCCCTATAAAAAAGCCCTGTTTATCGAAATGCCCTTCTACGATCACCCCCTGACCTTCACGAAAAAGATCCGGTAAGGCACCATTGAAAACTACTTTTTCATGTTTTTTGTTATCCGTTACAAAAAAAACAACGCCTCTCTCTCCAACATATTGAACAGTTCCCTTTTCAACAAAGCCACCCAAACGCAAAGGGCGCTCCGTTAAAATATCTTCTCTTGTAATTTCAGAGGGCATTCTAAAAAAACTGACCGCATGACGCATTGCATACACTATGAGACTTGCTGCAATTGTCATAACCAAACAACATAATAATATGATCAGTAAGCGCTTTTTTTTTCGCTGCTCTAAAATAACCTTCCATGAGGCAGAATTCTTTAAAGATTGACTGTTCATAGACACTCTGCGAAAAAATTTTAAATACGTTATAATTAAGTATCAATATTTTATTTTTTAAGAGCTTTGCACATCTTCTACATAGGTGCAAGATTTCTTTTCTTTGTATGCTTACTCGATAAATCACGTAACTGAATCATCATTTTTTTAACACGTGATTGTCCTGAAAAATTTTCAGGCATTGTATCAAGAAAGCTTTGTAAAAATTGCACTGCCTGTGCAGTTTTTCCTGCTTGATGCAATGCATCGGCTAACAATAAACGTGGATAAAAATCTGTTGGCGCTAAATCTGCTGCTTTTTGAAAAGCATTTTGCGCTTCTTGCGTTATCACTCCCCCTTCATAACCAACCAATGCTAAACCGTATCCTACAAGCCTTGGAGCTGTTTCTCCATTCAAACGAAGTGCATCTAAATAAGTATTCACTGCTTCTTGAAAAAGGCTTTCTTCGAGATACCCTACCGCTAACGCATCTGCTAGCTTGCCATCATGAGGTGCACGGAAAAAAAGCACTTGTAAACGAATAAGCTTTTCTTGCTTACTAAGAGTTTGAGGATCCTTATCCATTAATTCGCTAAAAAAATAACTTTTCACTTCTGGATTGCCTGTCAGCCCATAAATATTCCATGTCATAAGGAGAACAAACAAGATACTTAAAGCCTTAAGAATATTTCTTTTTTTATAATGCATATAAAGCTTGTTAAACTCAATCATACGCTTATGGCTTCTATAACCACCCACGGTTTGAACTTTCCATTCTTTTTTTATCTCATCGTCAAAACGTAGTGAAAGAAAAAGAACACTTGCCAGAAAAATCAGAAAAAATGCTGCAAAAATCAATAAGAGCATATCGTTTTTTTCCAATACGAACAGAGAATAACTCGCTTACATTTTATCCTCTTCATGAGAAAAGTGATGTGAATTAATAAAAATTCATTTTTTCATGGAGAATATTATAAAATCTATTATATATATCAATTAAACAAAGAAACTAAAAACAATGTTTCCCTACTCTTTGATGTATTATCTGAAAATACTGCTTTACAAACTTTATAGACATTTCTTGCTTAAGGAGAAAATATGTTATTCTCCCATCTTAGGTAATAAAACTTTTGCATACAACCCACCCAAATCAGAACGTGATAAAAAGAGATTGCCACCATATTCACTGACCATATCTGAAACAATTGCTAACCCTAAGCCTGACCCTAGTTTACTTTCATTAAACCGCCGCCCTCTTTTTAATGCTTCATCAATTTTGTCTTCTGTTAAACCAGGACCATCATCTTCTACAAAGATGCTAAAATATTCTGTTTCTTCAGCATTTTCTTCTAAACAACAAGAGATCAAAACCTTTGCGCGAGACCACTGAGTAGCATTTTCAATCAAATTCCCTATAATTTCTTCTAAATCTTCCTTCTCTCCAGAAAAAACAATATCATCAACATCCATAATAAATTGAATTTGTTTTTCAGGATTAAGCTTTTTCATAACCCGCACCAAGCGTTCAAGCACACTGCGAACAGACGTATGATAGACAACACTATCGCATTGTGCTGCAATCCGCGCACGCTGAAGATAATGATTGATTTGAGCTTGCATTATTTGCGTTTGCTCTCTCAACAAACTAGCCTTTTCTCCGCGCATCTTATCTGTCTCATTCATAATCACGGATAGAGGCGTCTTCAATGAATGCGCGAGATTACCAACCTGTGTGCGAAATCGCTCGATAATACGCTGATTATTATTAATGAGAGCATTCATCTCTTGTACAAGCGGCATCACTTCGCTTACTAAATCCGTATTCACATAATGAACTCTTCCTTCGCGAATATCATTCAATGCACATCGAATAAGCTTCAACGGTTGAAAACTAAAGAAAATAATAGCAATATTAATAAGAACACTCCCGATACCGAAACTCCAAAGAAAAATTTGCAAAGTTCGCTTAAATTCCTTTACCTGGGCATGAGCTTCATCGATATTCCCAACAAGCCGAAAACGTGCAATATGATTTTTATTATCAAGAACAACATCACTCTCAATCACTTGTAGCTTTTGACCATTGTTCCCCGTTATCCGATAAGAGCGAAAGAATTTATTGTCAAAAGGTATATCAACATCACTTGGTGTAAATATCTCGCCTGTTCCCAATGAGGGAGATGTCAATCTTCCTTTTAAATTATGGGATATCGCAACAACTTCCCAATACCATCCTGTTGTTGGATCAGAATAACGAATATCATCAATCCCAGCCCCTCCTATCAAAGTACCTTCCGATGACACCGTCACTGTTGCAATAAGACTGTAGAGTTGAGCAGAAAGGATACGCTCTAGGCTTTGTTCAGTTGAACGCTTATAAAATAAAATACTTACTGCAGAAATCGATAAAAGAGAAATAACAACCCATAATGTTGATAAGATCATAACACGTAAACTGAGAGATCGAGTAATTACAAAAAAGAACCTCCTACACCAATTATTCTCTTCAAAAACATTCATTAATCACCTAGCATTCTCACGCGATACCCCATTCCTCGAATAGTTTCAATCAAATCCACTCCAAGCTTTTTCCGTAACCGACCTACAAAGACTTCCACCGTATTCGAGTCCTTATCAAAATCCTGATCATAAAGATGTTCTGTAAGCTCTGTTCTTGAAATGACCCTGTCACAATGATGCATGAGATACGAAAGCAGTCTGAATTCATAAGATGTTAGTTTAATCAATTGACCATCTACAAAAACACGAGACGTCTTTGTATCCAACAAAACATTTCCGCAACATAATGCACTTGTCGCATGTCCCGTAGTGCGACGAATTAATGCTCGCAAGCGCGCCATCACTTCCTCCAAATGAAATGGCTTCACAACATAATCGTCAGCTCCAGCATCAATACCTTGCACCTTATCAGACCAACGGTCTCGCGCCGTTAGCATTAAAACAGGCATGGAGAGCCCTTCTTGACGCCACTTTTCAACAACACTAATACCATCAATCTGCGGTAAACCTATATCAAGTATCACCGCGTCGTAAGACTCTGTGCTCCCTAAAAAATAAGCCTCTTCACCATCGAAAGCACTATCGGAAACATATCCTGCACGTCTTACAGCTTCTGCTAATTGATGGTGAAGATTCCGATCATCTTCAACGATTAAGATACGCATCACAACACCATCTGCCAAAAACTAATCAGCAGGAACAAAAAATTCAACACGACGTAACTTTTCACCATTACGGGCTGGTACAACAACCACAATTGCACACATGTTCTTTCCATCCTGAACAACCGGTTTTGAACGGACGAGAACCCCGCTCTCTTGTGCGGCAGCCTTCTTACCTACTTCAGCACACCCAGAAGCTAGAACAGAATCTGCTCCTAAAAAAGCTGCTATTATTACGAACAAGAATTTTTTTTTCATCATAAATATTTCAATAACCCATCTCTTCTTTTCCTTGATAAAGGATAAAAGAAATAATGGTTTTTTTGGGTCGACTTAAAAATCACAAATGGAAATAATTTATCCTCTATCTTACAGAAGAACACATTAATATTATTCCAAATTTTTAAAAACTCAAAATAAAATATTTTTAATAATGAGAATAAAATTTATTCAATAAAATAATAAAATCTTAATACACTATCTTATGAAAAATGAATAATTCTAAAATAAACTCTTTCTCTGTTAGCACTATAGCAAAAAAATACTTCTACTCCATATAATTATTGTAGATTTGTTTGGTTGTATTTCTTTGCCATAGGCTCTCTTTAAATGTTTGATTTTTTTAAAAAAAAGAAAAGGCAACATCGTAAGCCATTTCACAGTCCTGCTCTCATTGAATTAGACGCACGATTAGACACAGCGCTTTATCACATTCGTTCTGCTAACAGTTTTTTCTGGAAAAAGGCAAAAATCGTCTCACAAAATTTTCATCTTCAAGGATGGAAACGTTTTATCGTTGAAGTTCTCGATGAAATACTAACATTAGGGTTGATGGGATTTACTCTTTTTACCATTTTTGGCATTTCTGTTTTTGAACTGACCAAAACAGATTGGTCTTCTCCTAAAAACTTTTCCATTCTTTTTCTAGATCGCTATGGAAATTCCATTGGGCACCGTGGTGCACTGCCGGCAATCTCTGTCCCCGTTGAAGAAATGCCTGACACTGTCATTAAAGCGGTTCTCGCTACAGAAGACCGTCGTTTTTTTGATCATTGGGGTATTGATTTTCAAGGACTTACACGGGCAATTTCACAAAATATGCAAGCTAAAGGTGTGGTGCAAGGTGGTTCAACTCTCACACAACAATTGGCTAAAAATTTATTCTTAACAAACGAGAGAACCATAACACGTAAAATCAAAGAAGCTTATCTTGCTCTTTGGCTAGAAGCAAATTTTAGCAAAAAGCAGATTTTACAACTTTATCTTGACCGAGCCTATATGGGAGGAAACAATTTTGGTATTGCCGCAGCGGCAAAATTTTATTTTGGAAAAAACATACGTCATGTATCTTTAAGTGAATCTGCTATGTTAGCAGGACTCTTTAAAGCTCCAACAAAATATGCTCCTCATAGTCATCTCTTTGCTGCTCAAACACGTGCCAATGTCGTCCTTTCTAATCTTGTTAATAGTGGCTTTATGACAAAGAGCCAAATTATCAATGCGCATCGCCACCCTGCTAAGGCACTTCCCCAAATAGAAAATAATCAGCCAGATTATTTTCTTGATTGGGCATTCGAGGAAGTCAAAAAAATGCGCAATCAACTTCCAAGCCATAGTTTAATTATTCAAACAACCCTTGATCCGAATATTCAAAAAGCAGCAGAAGAATCAATCGCATATCATTTACATCAATATGGTCAACAATATCGCGTAACCCAAGCTGCCACCGTTATACTCGATAATAATGGTGCCGTATGTGCAATTGTTGGAGGACTAGATTATAAAAAGAGTCAATTTAACAGAGCAACACAAGGCGGACGGCAAACTGGTTCTTCATTCAAACCTTATGTTTACGCAACCGCACTGGAACACGGACTTTCTCCCTCGACAATCGTTTTAGATGCTCCGATCAATTGGGGAGGTTGGACACCAAAAAATAATTCTGGCCGTTATTTGGGGAAAATTGATTTAGCAACAGCTTTAGCTTTTTCTATTAATACAGTCCCTGTTTATCTCACCTACCAATATCTTCACCGCGATACCCAACCTATCATAGATCTCATTAAAAATATGGGGATTAACGCGCATATTTTATCACACAAAACAATGGTTCTTGGCACTTCCAATATGACCCCCATGGATCAAGCTACAGGCTTTAATGTCTTTGCCAATGGAGGAATAGCGGGTAATCGTCATGGGTTTACGCAAATCAAAACAATTGATGGTCGTGTCGTGTGGAATTTCGAACATAACGGAAAAAAACTACACCGAGTTCTGAGTGAACAATCAACAGCTTATATGAACCAAATGATGGTGGGTGTCACGACACGAGGATCTGGTAAGCGTGCTGCTCTGCCCATGACTCTCGTCTCAGGGAAAACTGGAACATCACAATCTTATCGTGATGCTTGGTTTGTTGGCTTTACAGGCAATTATACGGGAGCCGTATGGATGGGAAATGATAACTTTTCACCGATGAATCGTGCTTTTGGGGGTGGCGTTCCTGCCATGATATGGCATCGCATCATGCTTGCTGCACATCAAAATATCATGCTCAAACAGCTCTATGGTGTTAAAGATTCTCTCCTTCCTTATCAGCCCCCAGTACTTTCTTCCCATGCAGATTCTGAAGTTCCTCCTCCAATACCCTCTACGCTTTCTCCTGAAACATTAAATATTGTGCGATTGATTAACAAAGATCTGAAAAAACCATCTGCAATTTCTTTGAAGATGAAAACAACTGGAGATTCAACATTTTGAATTCAAGATATTCACTGATGTTTTTTAATATCACCATTTTCTTTTTTATCTTCGCTTTTTCCATTTTATGTGGAACACTGAGTGTCGATTATGTGCTCAATTCCTTTCCTCATTTTGAACGCTTTAGAATTGGAAAATGGAGTGCTTATCCAAAAATGGGAACCGCCAATATGGATCCTTATACCCGCGCCCGCACGACCAAACGAGGCATTGTTTCAATCGGACGAACTGAAGGTATTCAATTCCAGATTTGGCAAGATAACCAAGGGCGTCCACTTCATCATCACTGTCATTATTTACTCAAAGGCACCATCCCTGAAACCCGTCTTTTTACCCTTTATACAGCTGACAAATCCCTAAAACCCTATACTTCATCCAAAGAAATACCTTTTGAACTCCACACTGACAATATTATCTATGAGCATGATGGCTCATTGCGCATTAATATTTCACCCACACCGCAAACCGGCAATTGGCTTGCAACAGTTAGTCAAAAAGAATTCGGGCTTATTCTTACTTTATACGATACCCCAATCATCTCAGCAACGGCATTACAAACGCTTACAATGCCATCAATAGAACAAATCCCATCAGGACAAATAAATTGTGACTAGATTTATTTATATCGCACTTCTTGCAATCATTGGCGCTATTATCGTTCATATTTGCGTTCTCTTTCTCATCCCCTATTGGGCACAAGATAATATATGGACAGCACTAAAAAAATCTGGAACCTCTTATCAATTTGTCGATTTTACTCCCGATAATCCTATTCAACAATCTGCTGATCCCCTCTTTCTTCTTAAAGTCTGCAGATTTAACCTTGAAAATGGACCTGTTCATTTAAAAGCTTTGAAAACACGACAATTTTGGTCACTAGCAGCCTACACACACAACGGAATTATTTTCTATAGCCTTAATGACCGAACAGCCCCTGATGCGACACTCGATCTTATCATTGGAAAACCAATACAAATCATAGAACTCAAAAAATCAAAACCTAAAAAAAATACCAATTCAGTTTTGGTTGCTAAAAATTTGAATGAAGGGTTTGTTATTTTACGTACTTTTGTCCCTTCTTCCCTTGCGGGAAAAGAAAGTGAAGCTTTCCTTTCATCTGCGACCTGCCGTATATTTTATGAATAAAAACCGACTAACCTCTCATTTGTACAACACCTTCCTTTCTATACAAAATACATGAAGCCTATCAAAATGGTTATCTTTTTTCTCTATTAATTGAATATTCAAATTTATCTGATTATAAATCCCTCAATTTTTTATTGAGATATAATGAAATCTCTATTGCACATCATCATATCCTATTTGATACGCATTATCTGACAGAAAAAACTCCCCGCAATCAGAAGAGAAAAATCAAGAGTAAAGCTCTAAAAAATATGCTGCTAACAATTGTAAAACTTGTTATTTGAGTTTATTTCTTTTTATTTACAAACATTCCCATAAAATTCGCATCAATAACATGATAAACTATAGAAGAAATACTGTTTACCTTCAATGAAGTGCCAAAACAATCGCTGGAAACTTATAAGACATTACGCATCCTTGACCTCAAAAATAAGTGCTTTATTTTTGTTTTATGAGCATAAGCTTTTTGTAAGATAGCACTCTGAAAAAACTTGGCTTATAGTTTACAATTGAGGGGAAAAACTTCATGAAGAAGAGATATGTTCGGTTAATTTCAAGAGCAGCAGTATGGTCCCCTCGATTTGGTGGTTTAGCCTTCTTTATTTTATTATTTTCAGTCATTTTACAACGTTTTTCCGTCATTAACATAAGCGACTTCATAATTTTGATAGGTATCTCTACTGGCTGTGTAATTATTTCTCTTTTTCTGGCTATTAAAGCACTTCATAGTTTGTGGGTCTATGGTGCTCTAGGGGGAATGAAAGCTTTAAAAGGGATAATTTATTCGTTGATAACAGCCACACCATTGATGCTCTTTTTTGGACTTTGGTTTACCTTACCGGCTCTTTACGACGTTTCTACCGATACACAAAGCCCGCCGGCTTTTTTTCGCACAATACGTCCCAGCGATGCTTTACCGCTCAAAAGTGTTTTGACTGAACAAGCAGCAATACAGATGTCACAATGGCCAGAAATATCGGGGCGCCGTTATGATGGCTCACCTGACCGTATTCGCGAATCCGTTCTTAATGTTTTAGCAGCCTATGATTGGCCTGTTGTGGCTCAACGAGAGTTTAAAGGTGAAGAAAATGCGCTTTATATTGAAACAATGGCAAAAACTTTTTACCTTGGTTTTATTTCAGACATTGTGATACGCTTAACCAATGAAGGGGATACAACTTTTGTTGATATGCGTTCTGCTTCTCGTTATTTGCCAAGAGATTTGGGGACAAATGCTGCTTTTATTATCGATTTTATGGATGCCCTTGATACAGAAATCGCCTCACTTCCTCTCTCACAAGACGATGAATAACAATCTAAGAGAAATAAGGCATTTTATTTCATAAAAGTTGCCTATTTTTCAATAAATCATGATACATAAGCAAACAATCACTTTTCAAAAACTATAAATTGATAATCCTTATACAAAAGATAATAATCTCAAAACAACCCATGCTTGAAATAATGAAAAAGATTAAAAAAATAGGAAATAAAAAACAGAAATATTGATAATAATATTAAAGTCTCTGTCTAACTGTAATCAGTAAATATTTTTTAAAGTTTAATATTATATAAAAATAATAACTTATTTTTTATAAATAACTCTACAAATAACACCTTATAATTATATTTTTAAAATAATATAACAACTTGATTTTATATTATTTAAAAATTCCCATATATTCAATTAATAAATTTGCAGCATAATATAATATAAAAAACCTAATTGTTGTTAATATTGTCCTTTTTATACTCCAGTTCTTACCTTTAAATCTATTGTAAAAAAACATGCAAAGTCCAAATCCAATTGCTGTCATTAAGGAGCTAGTAAAAGTATGCATAACAAAAAATCCAGACTGAAATTTCATCTACTTTATGAATGATTTAAGAGAGAGAGCAATAGAGTATAATTCAAATAATAAACTTAACTTAATTAAATATAATTTTATATATAAACAATCTTTATAAAATTCCCATATATTTAACTAATAAAATTCCAAAATAATATAATATAAAAAACATAATTGTTGATAATATTTTCCTTTTTATACTCCAGTTCTTACCTTTAGATCTATTGTAAAAAAAAAATTGAAAATCCATATATAAACGTTACCAATAAGGCGCCAGTAAAATTATTCATAACAAAAAAATCCAAAATAAAATATCTATTGTCTTAAACAAAAATATCCCTGAAATCAGTTTAGCCATAGCTTTAAAGTATGTTTACGATATCACTGATCTCAGAAATATCTTTATCGTTATTTTCTAAATAAATTAGAAACAGTGTTCTTCCACTTTACGGATGGCATTGATTGTACTTATCTATCAAACCGATAGGCAGCTCCTAATAATCCGCCTCCTACTACTCTAGGTAGACCAGCTACTGCACCCAGCCCCTCCTCCTAATAAAGGGCTCCCACGAGACCGCCTGTGCCTACTGTTTGAGCATAAGAGCCTGCGCTACAACCATCTTATTCTGGAAAAAGCCAACTTTTGGGATGTGAGTTACTACTTTAATCATCTGATGATGCATGCTATTTAGCAAAAAAATCAAATATAATTTGTAAAATGTATAAATTATGATAAATAATAAAATGCTGATAATAACGTAATTCTATATTATTTTAAAATTCCCGTATATTCAATTAATAAATTTGCAGCATAATATAGTATAAAAAACCTAATTGTTGATAATATTTCCATTTTTATACTCCAGTTCTTACCTTTAAATCTATTGTAAGAAAACATTAAAAATCCATATATAAACGTTGCCAATAAGGAGCCAGTAAAAGTATGCATAACAAAAAATCCAGACTGAAATTTCATCTACTTTATGAATGATTTAAGAGAGAGCAATAGATTATAATTCAAATAATTATAATTTTATATATAAGCAATCTTTATAAAATTCCCATATATTTAACTAATGAATTTCCAGCATAATATAATATAAAAAACATAATTGTTGATAATATTGTCCTTTTTATACTCCAGTTCTTACCTTTAAATCTATTGTAAAAAAACATGCAAAATCCAAATCCAATTGCTGTTACTAAGGAGCCAGTAAAAGTATCCATAACAAAAAATCCAAAATAAAATATCTATTATCACACACAAAAATATCCCTGAAATCAGTTTAGCCGTAGCTTTAAAGTATGTTTACAATATCACTGATCTCAGAAATATCTTACTAGCTATTTTCTAAATAAATTAGAAACAGTGTCCCTCCACTTTACGGATGACATTGATTGTACTTATCTATAAAACCACTAATAGCTCCTCCTAATCCGCCTGCTACTGCTGTTTCCGGACCACCTAATAAACCAATTAATGCTCCTGCGCCTCCCTTTATGGCCGCTGTTTCGACATAATCGCTTACTTCACAACTTGGATTCGGATGGCATTCATTGTACTTATCTATAAAACCGTCAGCCGCTCCTCCTAATCCGCCTATTGCTGCTCCTTCCGGACCAAATAATGCACCAGATGCTAGTCCTATGCCTCCGTGTATGGCAGCTGCTTCAACATAATCGCTTGTTTCACAACTTGGTGCCGTATAGCATGCATTGTATTTATCTACCACAGCGTCACCAGCTCCTGCTAGTCCACCTCCTATTGCTCCATTGACAAAGCCAGAACCGACACCTCCCGGTCCAGAAAAAAGACCTCCAACTGCACCAGCAATACCTCCTATTAATTCTCCTACGATGCCACCTGCACCTGCTGCTTGGGCATGAGCGCCTGCGCTACAATCATCTTCTTCTGGAAAAAGCCAACTTTTTGGATGTGAGTTACTACTTGAATCATTTGATGAGCTTGAACTACCCATTTAAATCCTCCTTTTATTATTAAAAATAACTGTATCATAACGATACAGTGGGAATTTCATTATTGTTCATTTTAGCAAATATCAAATATAATTTGTATAAATAACAATAAAAATACTGTATAAATAAAATATACATTTTGTTTGTATTGCATACATACAAAATGTATATTTTGTATAAATATAATACTATTTACAATACTGTTTAAATATGCGACATCCATCGCTCTTTCTCTTAAACAAAATCATAAATTCAAATGAGTCATTCACAAGAAAAACCTGTATCATTCTCTTGGTTTACAAGAACAACAAAGAAATATATTTATTATGTCATCGAACTCAGTTGCGTTGCTGTTGTTTTGCGCTTACTTGGCTTGGTGAATCCTTTTATTTTTCAAGCGATTATCGACCGTATTCTCCCTTTTCAACGTATTGAAAGTCTCTATGCTATCGTTGTCTTGATGGTTGCTATTATGCTGTTTAGCACGGCTCTTAGCACTCTATCAGGCTACTTAGGTGCTTATTTAGCCAATCGGCTTACATTAGAATTTGGGCGGCGTATTTACAGCCATCTGTTAAGTCTTTCCTTGCCCACTTTACGCCGTTGGCAAGTAGGAGAATTGTTTTCACGTATTGGAGAAGTTGATACAATTCGCGGTTTTTTAACAGGAACCATCGCCACAACTGTGCTAAATGTTCTCTTTGCCATTATTTATATTGTTGCACTCTTTTCCATTAGTCCGAAACTGACCTTCATTGTCCTTATCATTTTACCTTTACAAATGGGTTCTTTAGCGTTGGTCGGTCCCTTCTTGCGCCGCCAATTACGCCGTTCTTTCACTCTGCAAGCTGTCCATAAATCGCGCCTTATTGAAAGTTTTACCAATCTTGAAGCCATTAAAGCACATGTAAAAGAATCTGCTCATACGATACGCATGCAAGAAACTTTAGCTCGTAGTTTAGATCAAAGCCTTACAACCAGTAAATTGCATCTTCTCAATGGAGCCATGAGCCATATTTTTGGTGATCTTTTCACTATTTTTATTATCTTTTTTGGTGCTCAGGCAGTTCTTCAAAACCAGATTACGCTAGGGCAACTTATTGCCTTTCATCTCCTCGCTGGAAATGTTTCTGGTCCTATCTTAAGCCTTGCATCCCTATGGGAAGAATGGCAGCATTTGAAAATCTCTCGTCTTCGTTTGGGCGATATTCTTAACTCCCCTTCAGAATGGGAAGAAGAAAAGCCGCCTCTTCAACTCAGCGCTCCTCCTCATCTTGAAGCCAACGATCTCTGTTTTTCTTATGGAGATAAATCCATTATCAATCATCTTGATGTCTGTTTACAACCTGGGCAACCAATTATGTTACTTGGTCCTTCAGGGTGCGGAAAAACAACCTTGGCGAAGCTCCTTTGTGGACTCTACCCCCCAACAAGCGGGAAGATATTGATTAACGCCCAACCTTTACAGAATTTTGATGTCCGTAGCGTGCGTGAAACAATCGCGTACTTTCCTCAAAATCCTTGCCTTTTTTCCGGAACCATTCTTGAGAATATGCTTCTTGCTAAACCAGATGCCACTAAAGATGAAATTGACGCTGCACTATATGTTAGTGCTTGCCATGATTTGATTGCTCAGTTGCCTCTAGGACTCCATACTCAAGTAGGAGAGCAAGGTGGTTTTTTATCGGGTGGTCAGCGCCAACGCTTGGCTTTGGCTTGTTTCTTTCTGATAAACCCAAGCCTGCTTATTTTAGATGAACCTACTTCCGCATTAGATGACGCTGTCAGTGCACAAATTGTTGAGCATTTATATAAACTTTCGCAAGATCGTATTGTTCTTGTTATTACCCACAAAAGTGACCTCTTTCCTCAACATGCAACCGTCTTAAACTTTACTGATTTGGAGGCAAAAAATGGCAGATAAAACTCCTTATTTGCGCCCTTTGTCACCAACGCTTCATATGGTGCTTGCTGTTTTGATTGCTTTATTTCTCTTTATTGTGATCGGCAGCTTTATCGCAAAAACAGAGATTGTTGCACGGGGGCAAGGAAGTGTTATTCCCACCGCTTACGTTCAGCTGGTCCAAGCGCAAAATACAGGACGCATTGAGAAAATCCTTGTAAAAGAAGGGCAATTTGTTCATCAAGGGGATCTCCTTATTCAATTAGATCCCCGTGAAGCCCTCAATGAGTGCGCACGTGTTCAAGCAGATATCGCGCAACAAACCCTTCAAGCACAAATCGCAACAGCTATTTTAACAGCTTTGCATGAAAGTGATCCTTTGGATAAAGATTTTGTGACCAAAGGGCTTGCCTATCTGCCAGCTCCTCCTTCTGGCAACGCGACTGCAAGAATAGAAGGGGAAAAACTCATTAGCGCTACCCTTCAATCTCTCCAAGATAAATTAAGAGCGCTAAAAGCACAAGCGGACCGCGTCGAGCGCAGCGGTGCAACACAACATGCGCAATTAGATAGGTTGGAAGATGATCGTCAATTAAGCCAAGGAAAATTAAAGGCTGCAAAAAGCCTAATGGAAACAAAAGTCATCAGCCAAGCGGTTTATTTAGAGCGTTTACATGATTTTAAAAATGTCGAGCATGAAATTTTAACCAATCAAAGACGTTTGGAAGAAAATGCCGCCGAAATAAACACCCTCCGCCAACAACGGAAAAGTCTCATTTCCGATGAAATCGCCCGCTATCGGCAACTTTCGCGTGAAACAGAACTGAATCTTCAAGGATTAAAAGCAAAGCTTGATAGTACTCAATACCATCTTGACCACTTATCACTCTATGCGCCTGTTGATGGACGTATCGATGATTTAAGTATCCATACTTTGGGCGGCTTTGTAGAAGCTGGTAAAACGCTTATGCGTATTGTCCCTGATGCAGGTGGTCTCATTGTTGAAGCGTTTTTTGATAATCGAGATATTGGTTTTTTAGAAAAGGGTCAACGTGCTTACATCAAATTTTCTGCCTTTCCACCTGAACGTTTCGGTGTTATCCACGGTACAGTCGTTAATGTAGGCGCTACAGCGCGCTATAATAAAGAAATTAATGGTGTCTATGCTGTTTTAATCAAAATTGACCAAGATCACATCACTTTGAATAACAAACATCTTAAATTTATCCCTGGCATGACTGTGGCAACGGATGTCATTACCTCAAAACGGCGTCTCATTTCCTATTTCTTTGAACCTATTACCAAAGTTTTAGAACAATCTCTAAAGGAAAGATAATGTCTGTAAATGAAAATTCATCACCATCATTCATAGACCCTCTTACGGCTTTGGGTGCCATGGTTGTTTTAATGCTCACATCTCCCTTATACCGCCGCTGGCGAATCTGGGATATCGAACGAAATTTAGGACCAGCTTTACAGACTGGGCAATACAAGCTCTATAAAAATGAACGTGGAGAATTTTGTGCCTTTATCACTTGGGCTTTTTTAGATGAGAAAAATCATCAATCTATGCTTGATAAGGGAGAATTTTTACCTGATGCCAATTGGCAGAATGGAAAATACGTATGGTTTATTGATTGTGTAGCACCCTATGGCCATACTGCTCATATTGTACGCGATATGCAACGAAATATATTTCCTGATCAGCGTTATTGTTATGCTGTACGACGTAATGAAGATGGTGGAATGCGAAAAATTGCACGCTGGTGTTGCTATAGAGCGCAAAATCCAGCCAAATAGTTTTTCTAAAGCAAGTGCGCATCAATCATTTACCCCTCGTCTTATAGAAAAGAATCTTTTAAAAGAGCTCTTTAAGCGATAGCTATAGCAAGAGAACCTTACCATATTTAGAGCTAACCCGCTACAAATAGGTGTTTTTCAGCTTACCAGACTTTCTATGAATAGCAATAGATAGTTAAGGGGATTGATCCACTCTCAAGCCGAACTTTTATTAACATTTTACCGGAACTGGCTGGGGTACCTGGATTCGAACCAGGGAATGCCGGTACCAAAAACCGGTGCCTTACCGCTTGGCTATACCCCAAAAAAACACGCTTTATAGCGACTCTTGCACCTTATAGCGATTCCTGTGATTGGACGCAATATCTGAAAATCAAAGACTTTACTTTTTTATCATAAATTTCTGAGTTTTGTATGGCATTGCCATCGATACAAATTCGTAGCAGAAACTGATATACAGTTGTTATTTTAATATAAGTAGGAACCATTTATCCATCAATTATTTTACTCTTTGTATTGATTTTCTAGGAACAGAAAATGAAAATCTTGCAGTTTACTCATGTATCTAATAAATTTGCATATGATTTACTTTTCTTGATATATTAAAATCTCATCTTGCTCAATTTAAGAAAAAAGCTGTCACCACATTGGCAACCGGTAAGTGTGTGATAGTGCTGCTGTGCTCTTGCATTAAGCATAAAGATGGTAATGTCCACTAATTTTTACATTATATTATTCATGGGTAGCACCATAAAATGAAATCAAGCACATTGAAAAATATTTCCTAAAAATAACACTTAATATTCTGTTGAAAACATTATGATACACCAATAAACTGGAAAAGTTTTGCAAAAATTAAAAACATTTTATATGGTATTTGAAAAAATAGAGATACCAAAACAAGGAATAATCGCTATTTCCATTTACTTTTTATTCAAAAGATAATGATATTTATTACCCGCTCATAGATGTAAAAAAATCTTCAGAAGCAATCTTTATGTAGACCAATACCCTTTTTGATTGATGAATATACATTTCCTAAAAGCTTCTTTTACAAAAAGACAGACATTAAAACTAATTTCATACAAACTAGGTATTCAACATTTGCTTTTAAATGCGGTAAATGGCAAATTAGGCTTATGAAATAAGCTTAACAATTAGAATCGAGGAGATTTTTAAATGGCTTTTGAATTGCCCCCTTTGCCTTATGATTACGATGCCCTTTCGCCTTATATGTCACGCGAAACGCTTGAATATCATCATGATAAGCATCACCTTGCTTATCTTACCAACACCAATAATTTTGTGAAAGAGTTAGGCTTAGAAAATGAAAGCCTTGAAGATATTGTTAAAAAAAGTTTTGGAAAAAATATTGGTTTGTTTAATAATGCAGCGCAGTATTACAATCATAACCACTTTTGGCTTTGGATGAAAAAAAATGGTGGTGGCCAAAAACTTCCTGAAAAGTTAGCAAAAGCTATTGACGCTGATCTAGGTGGTTACGACAAATTCCGCGCTGATTTTATTGCTGCTGCTAGTGCCCAATTTGGTTCTGGATGGGCGTGGGTTGCTGTTAAAGATGGCAAGCTTGAAATTATGAAAACGCCTAATGGTGAAAATCCCTTAGTGCACAATGCTCGCCCTATTTTGGGTGTCGATGTGTGGGAACATTCCTATTACATTGATTATCGCAATGCTCGACCGAAGTACCTCGAATCCTTTGTAGACCATTTAATTAATTGGGACTATGTTTTGGAACTTTATGAAGAATGTGAATTTTAAACTGTCTCAATAATTTTTTAGTGTATGAAAGTCTCTATAATCCAATAAATTATCGGAGACTTTCATACAGAGATATTATGGATTAGCAAAAGTCTTTTCCTGCTATCTTTAGAATATATGCATAGATATAGGCAACTTCTTCTAGCTTTGAAAAACGTCCAGCTGCACCAGCGTGCCCTGAATCCATATTAATACGTAATAAAACTGCATTATCGTCTGTTTTTAGGTCTCGTAATTTTGCCACCCATTTTGCAGGCTCCCAGTAAGTTACACGAGGATCTGTTAATCCTGCCATCACAAGTATAGGGGGATAGTTTTGAGCTTTGATATTATCGTAAGGGGAATAGGAAGCAATAAGCTTATAATCTTCTTCTGATTCAAGAGGATTCCCCCATTCGGCCCATTCTGGAGGTGTGAGTGGCAATGAAGCATCTAACATTGTCGCTAAAACATCAACAAAAGGCACATTCGCTACGATCCCAGCAAAATCCTGTGGAGCTATATTGGCAATAGCTCCCATCAACATCCCCCCTGCTGAACCACCATGAGCAATCAGCCGGTCGTGAGAAGTAAATTTATTGTTTACAAGATAACGCCCACAAGCAATAAAATCTGTAAATGTATTGTGCTTAAAGAGATGTTTTCCTTTCTCATACCATTCTACTCCCTTTTCTTTTCCTCCGCGAATATGAGCAATGGCATAAATAAAACCTCTGTTCACTAGAGAAAGTACATTACTATTGAAACTGGCAGGAATAGAAATCCCATAAGCACCATAGCCGTAAAGCAGACAAGGCGCACCACCATCAAGGGGAGTGTTTTTGTGGTAAAAAAGTGAAATAGGAATCTTCTCACCATCGTCTGCTATTGCTGTAATACGTCGTGTTACATATGCATCTTTATTATGCCCAGAGGGAATTATTTGCGTTTTTAAAAGCATTCGTTTACAATTTTTCATCTCATAATCAAACACTTGATCAGGTGTTGTCATAGACGAATAGGAAAAACGAATAGTTGGACTGTTATATTCTGCAACTCCTTGCAGACCTAAAGAATAAGCCTCTTCAGTAAAAGCGATGGAATTAACTTGTTTAGTGGTACGTTCCATTACTTTTATACGTGGAAGCCCCTCAAAACGTTCGATCCAGACAAGAAAATCTTGATAAGCATCATGGGATAATATTAGGCACCCAAGCTGATGTGGGATAAACTCAGACCAATTTTCTGATTGTGGAGATGTATATGGCGCTACCATAATTTTGAAATCTTTTGCATTATCTAAATTGGTTAGAATATAAAAGACATCACCACCCTCTGTAAGTGAATATTCAATACCTTTTTGTCGTTTCCGTACACATTGGGGAACAGTAAAAGGCGCCTCAGCAGGAATTAACCAGATCTCGGATGTTTCATGATCATGAATATTAATATAAATAACATCATTAAGCTTAGAACCGCTTACATCTAAGAAAAAACCTGGATTGTCTTCACGAAAAATAAGCTTATCTTGTGATTGATCTGTGTTTAATTGGTGATAATAGAGCTCTGAAGGTCGGTGGTTTTTATCCATCTTAGTATAGAAAAAACCTTCAGACCTAGCATCCCATACAATTTGACCAGATGTATCAGTAATTGTGTCCGTACAGTCAGACAATGTCTCAAAATTACGAATTTTAGCTGTATAGAACTCTGATCCTTTGTCATCATAGGTCCATACCACATGTGTATGGTCAGGAGATTCTTGAACTGAACCAAATTTAAAATATTCTTTGCCTTCTGCCAAGACATCACCATTAAGGTACACGTTTTTTTCTCCGCCATTCCTTGGTGTCCGAAAATAATGTGGTTGTTGGCCTCCGGTAACATAAGAGAATCCGTAAGCAAAAGGACCATGTTTTATAGGAACAGAACTATCATTCTCTTGGATCCTGTTTTTCATTTCGGTAAAAAGCAAATCTCGTAATGGTTTTGTATCAGCCATTTGAGCTGATTGATAAGCATTTTCTTTTTCAAGATAATGTCGAATATTGGGATCAAGACAGTTAGGATCTTTAAAAACATCTTGCCAGTTAGACGCACGTAGCCAATGATAGGGATCATCACGAAAAATACCATGATATATTTCCTTATGAGTGATTCTAGATGCTTTGGGAGGAATTGCAAAAGTGCGAGTCATACACAATCCTATATTAAAATATGTTAATAGCTTCGTTTATATGTTAGAATCACAATGATTGATGCAAGTGTAAAAACCTATAAGTTCTATTCACTTGCAAAAATAGCACCATGATAATTTTTAAAACTAATACCTTTCTGTTCATTACATATCACAGCTATTGTTTTCTAGGGATATAACACCACTTTTATAATGAAAGTGACTGGTAAAACAATTAAACTATTAGAAAAAGAATTGATTTTTTTTGAAACAGTATAATCGCATAATTTTACAGAAAGGAATAAATATATCTAAAATATTATTATTACTGTATAAAAAATAAAAATGTCATATCTCCTTTTAATGAATAGTTTTATATTATAAATAATACTATTATGTCATAATTATAATATATCATGTTTTTTATTATTAAATTTTATAAATATAAATAATAAAAACAAATTTAAAACTTATTAAACATAAACTTACTAAACTATAAGTATTCAAAACAAAATATAATAATTTATATATTATATTTTTATAATTAGTAATTTTATTTTTACGTTCTCAAAAAAAATAAATAAATTTTATCATATATTTTTTTATATTTGTGATGTATTATATATTATGTATGATATGTTATAGGGTAAAAATATATTTTAGCATGTAATAATTTCGTTTTTCTTATTGTATATTATGACAAAAAATAGGTATTTATTTGATTTTTTTGTGTTTTGGCAATTTTATAGAATAATTGAATTGACAAAAAAGATTTTTGTACAATATGAAACTCATGTGCATGAGATCTTTATATCATGAGTATATGCACTATATCTCGATTTTGAATTACTCAATTTTAAATTAAAGGAAACAAGAATGGAACATCGTGCAGTCTTAGAGACTGAAAGCAATTTAGTTATTACATTGGTTGCTGATATTGTTGCTGCCTACGTGAGTAATAATTCTATTCGACCGACTGAAGTGCCAAGTTTAATTGCTGATGTCCATGCTGCTTTTCGTAAAGCAGGGAATCTAGAGTTAACAGAAGTCGAAGTTGAAAAACAAAGGCCTGCCGTTAATCCGAAGCGTTCAGTATTTCCTGATTATCTCATTTGCCTTGAAGATGGAAAGAAGTTTAAATCTCTAAAGCGTCATCTCATGACACATTATGGAATGTTGCCAGAGGAATATCGTGAAAAATGGCAGTTAGATAGTTCTTACCCTATGGTGGCGCCTAATTATGCAAAAACACGATCGGCTTTGGCCAAAGAAATGGGGCTTGGACGCAAAAGCAAACGGAAAAAAACTAAATAATCTTATTTTGCGAAAAAATGGTTTCGTGCATAAAGTTGATTTTAGTATACATGTTTTGTGTGAAGCTTTTGTATATATAGCAATTTCTACCAAGGGGATTACATATAGCTTTCGTTACGAATCCGTTTAATCATTGATTTCAAACCATTTGATCGTTGTGGTGTAAGATTTTCATTTAAACCAAGTTTTTCAAAGAGCTCTTGAGCATCAGAATTGCGAATTTCAGAAGCTTTTTTGCCTGAATAAAAAGCAAGAAGTATGTAAATGAGTCCACGCACAATATGAGCATCGGAATCACCTTGAAACGTCAATATTGGATCTTTTGAGTTATTACGTGAAGATAGAAGCCACACTTGGCTAACACAACCAGGAACTTTGTGAGCATCGTTTCGAGCGCTTTCTGGAAAAGGTGGCAATTCATAGCCAAGCTCGATGACATAACGATAACGATCTTCCCAATTATCCAAAAGCGAAAAGTTCTCTATAATATTACCGATTGTTTCCGCCATTATTTTAGTCCTGTTTCGTTTGAATAATCATTCTTGAATACACTTATAAAAAATAAATATTTATTCTTCCTAACATAAATAACACGAAGAACGTTAAAAATCCTTATTTCAAGATAACATTGCATGGTTTTGTAAGAACTCTTGTATTTCGATTTTGTAAGAAACATTAGGGGAAGTCTCTGATATCATTTTTGTTTCCTAATATGTTCCCTAAATATTCATAAGCAGCTCTTGCACCGTAATATGCGCGCTCACCAAGTGAACTTAAAAAGGATTTTCCTACTTTGCAGGTTTTTATATTACGGTCACAAAATGCGCCTAAGTCATTTAAGGCTTCCTTAAAAGCAACAATCACATCGCTCGTTGTTGTCTCATTATTTTGGGGGCTAGAAGAATGGTTACTGCTTGGATCTGCTACAAAAAATGAAATAATGACAAAAATAAAAAATAAAAAAAATGATAATTTGATTAAAAAACGTATCATGGACAATCAATGTACCGCAGTGGTAAATACAATAAAAGGAGCATTTTATACACTGTTGCTTTATAAACAATTTATAAAATGTGTTTTTTATAAAATTGAGTATTCATGTATTGGATCTATATCATTGGCTTTTTTATAAATATGGCACAATTCCGCTGTATAAAATGGGATACATTGTCTATTCAGTAAAAAATAACATCAAAATTATACACTTACAAGCTGATCATGTTAATGAACATACTATGATAAAAAATGAGAAAGATAATCATGTTGTGTACATAATTATTTTAAATAATAGTCCACCATCTTAGCTTAGTTGAAAAGGCTAAAAAGAGTAAACTCTGTTATTCTGACTCTAGTGTCGATAAAATATTTATATTATCTATAAAATTTTTACTGAAATGTTATGAAAATGGTCAACCTGTCGATAAAAACATCAAAAAACAATTGCATCTCTTATGATTACATCTCAAGCCAGTTTTTTCTATAACATTGTAAACATCAATTTAATTAATACTTATGAAAATTATTTAATAGAAGGAATTTATACCAAAATATAATAATATTAAGAGATAATTATTATTATCAAACCGTTTATGGATAAGTAACCATCTATATGTAAATTATAAAGAATAGATAATGATTGTCATCTTTTTAGCGTTATAGGCAAATATTTTCAATTTTATTTTAAATAATAGGCAAACATATGCCCCAAAATGAAGAATAACGTGGCATTATTGTTTAGATAATTATATGTGATAATGTAGTTTGCAAACACCAAAATGATCTTGAATGCTAATCATTTTGTGCTCTCTTTATACACATTAAAGATTTGTATAAAATAAAATGAATAAACGTTGATAAGAACTCTTGTTGATTTATCAACTTATAAATTGATATAATGAAGCTGCTCATTCTAGGAGTTTGAAAGGAAAAATCAATAATGTCAATGCACTTCTCTCTGGCTGGAAGTAAAAACTGATTCATATTCGTTTCCTAATTTATATTTGTTTCTTTGTAAAAAATAAACGCAACTGAAAATAAAAGTAATGGCAACAAAACGAAAGACCTACCGAAAAAAAACTGTAAAACACCGTAAATACTATAGTAGTATTGTTATAACACTTCTTCTTATAATTTTTCATTTTATTTTTTGGAGTGCAAAAACTATTTATTTCTATACACGAAAAAATACTTTATTTTTTGTTGGATCTTTTCTTTTTAGCATTAGTTTTTTATTTATTTCATTTAATGCTTTATTTTCGCAAATGACAACGCATCAAAATATTTTAACTCAAATGAAATTTTCCTCTGTTCAAAGTATAGGTAAGAGCTCTACTTTATCGGAAAAAGAAGAAAAATCACAAAAACTCTCCCGTGTAACTTCTGTACATTCTCAAAGTCATAAGTACACAAATTCACCTTTACCCTCTCAATCAGCAAGCATGCTGGAAAAGCAAAAAGAACTAGCAAAATTAGGACTTTATGATGGACCATTAGATGGACTGGAAGGACCTAAAACACGCCGAGCCATCACTTTATGGAAACAGCAAACTGCTCAGAGAATGCAAAAGAATGTTCTATCTAATCCCGCAGCAGATGAAATCGCGATATTAATTAAGCAAAGCGAAATAGAAACAAACAATACAAAAAATATGACACACTTAAAAGAAGCTATTTTAGAGCCTTCTGTTGAAGATATTATACAAGTGCAAAAAGCTTTACATATTTTTGGGAATGAGGAGGTTATTGTCACAGGAATAGAAGATCAAAAGACGATAGAAGCCTTAAAACAGTTTCAAAAAATATTTGATCTTCCTGTAACAGGTAAAATTAATCACACAATTTTAATGAAAATGCGTGAAATTGGTTTATTAAATTGAAGCTAATCATAATAATCTCTTAATTTATAATGATAATTCATCTTTCGTTTGTTTAATGCTCCCCTCAAACATTCCTTCATCTCAAGCCCTCTTATTTTCAATCAATCAGAATGGTTTTCTTACACATTACATATTGAGCCGTATAATTTGCTTCAAAAAAACCACAACCGATTGCAGAAAAAAGAATATTGCAAAATAGCAAACGCGCTTGTTCTAGCATTTTTATTGCCTCTGATGATAAAAGGACACGAAATTTTTGTAGTATCACGTAAACCTTTCATATTATCGAACCACGAATTGTCCATATATTATCGTCAATTTGATCTTTATAAATATGATACAAAGAATTTGTGCAAACACCTGTAAGGATAAGTAGACGTAAAGCTAATTGTGTTATGGTTGTTGTTTTGCAAAGTGTCTGATAAAAAACCGGCACTTCTCTCTAATCTATTGCTGGAAAGTTATGTGTTTTATGACATTGTCTTCTTAAGAGAGCGTGTGCGTTTAGTATTGTCTATAAATCAACATCCAAACTTACCGCAGCAGTATGTTTGAAAAAAATGTTAAGACAGTTTAGTACTTCTCTCAGCTGTTATAGCTTTTATATGCCAAATGGAGGCAAGAATATTGCGCATCTCTGTTTGTATAATCTCTTAAAACAGGAAAACAGCCTAATTTGGGAAGAATATGAAATTTTAAGGTAAACACCATTTTTCATCTTTGCCATTTCCTTTTAATTCAGCTTTACGCCTTTCAAAGACATCTAAAGCAATATCTTTAAAATAACGGAAATTACCTATTGCCTCATGCTCTTACTTTATCACATGTCTTTTTGGTCTCACTCCCCCTCACCTAAAACAAAATGTCCCAAACGGAATATACTTGGATTGCCATTCACGGGCTTTCTTAAAAAACATCTCTAAAGCACCCAAAACCACTTTGCAACAACGCCCGTGAATAATAATAGCAGGCCCCCCCCCACAACAACTGCGCGACAGCGCACATCATCTTTACGCTTGTGAAGAAGCAAGCCAGCACCATTACACACTGTACCTACCTTCAATTTGTGATAGCTCTCACTTGAGACGTTTCATAAGAGGCATATCCTTGCTTTATTTTTTTACCTACAGACGCTCATCCCGCCTGTAACATACAAAAAACATGGTTTTGATTGATTCATTATAAAAGAAGTCGAAATAAGAAGATCTTATGATATTTACAGCTTTCCTTCAATATGAGAAATAAAAAATTATCTTTATAAATCAATAGATTGTGTAACTTTGATATTCCTTTATAAATGTAAAGATGGGAGTGCATAATGGAGTTTATAAATTTTGGGAAGATTTTTATAAACTTATGGGGAGTTTTACATAATCCCCATTCCACGAATATCAATGTGAAATGGGGCATCACTGAGAAATGTCTATCTCAAACAGCATGATGCACAAAAAAATGCATTTGTTTGCAGCATTCTACTTTGCGTGAGGAGCTCATTCCCCTATAAAAAAGCAAACGCGTAAATTGACTGCACAATAACACGTTTCTCTCTATCAAGAGGTTCGCCAATAAAAAGTGCATTAATAATACATCTTTGTCTATCCTGTGCTTTATATTTTCTCTCATAAACCTCTAAAAAAACACTTTCTCGCGTAACACAACTTATCGTGCATTTTAGAAGCATTTTTATTCCCTTTATTAAAGAAAATAAAAGAATATATAAAAATTTATTTCAGTAATAACGATACAACAAAAAATATTAACCCATTACATCCTTTTTGCTATTGCGGCCTGAGCTGCTGCTAAACGAGCAATTGGCACTCGAAAAGGAGAACACGAAACATAATCTAGGTTATTTTCTTCGCATAAAGCAATAGAGGCAGGATCGCCTCCATGTTCACCGCAAATTCCCAATTTTATTTTTGCACGCTTTGAGCGTCCACGCTGTGCAGCAATGGTAATAAGTTCCCCTACTCCATCACGGTCAATAGACACAAAAGGATCTTGCTCTAAAAGACCTTTTTGAAAATAGGTTGCCAAAAAAGGAGCTGCATCATCACGGGAAATCCCAAAAGTAGTTTGTGTCAAATCGTTTGTTCCAAATGAAAAAAATTCAGCAGTTTCAGCAATTTCATCTGCTCGAAGCGCCGCTCTTGGAAGTTCAATCATCGTCCCAACCATATATTGAATAGTGCTTCCCTTTTCTTTCATCACTTCCTCAGCAACCTGATCAATACGCGCTTTCACAAAATCGAGTTCAGATTTAAGCGCAACCAGTGGCACCATAATTTCAAGCATAACAGGAGATCCAGATTTTTGGGCAGCTTCTGCTGCTGCTTCAAAAATCGCCCGCGCTTGCATTTCTGCAATTTCAGGATAAGTAATAGCTAAACGGCATCCTCGTAATCCAAGCATAGGATTAAATTCGTGCAACTGCTGAGTGCGTTCAGCAAGCACTTCAGCAGAAACCCCCATAGCTGTTGCAACATCAAGAATTTCTGCTTTCGTTTTAGGCAAAAATTCATGTAATGGTGGATCTAGCAAGCGGATAGTAACAGGTAAACCACACATAATTTCAAATAATTCACTAAAATCTGAACGCTGCATTGGCAAAAGCTTATCTAGTGCTTTACGACGACCACTTTCATCATGACTTAAAATCATTTCACGCATGGCAACGATACGTTCATCAGAAAAAAACATATGCTCCGTACGGCAAAGACCTATACCTTCAGCCCCAAAAGAGCGCCCCATACGGGCATCAGATGGTGTATCAGCATTAGCGCGAACTCTTATACGTCGCATCCCATCAGCCCATTCCATTAATTTTGCAAAGTCTCCGCAAAGCTGAGGCTGTAACATTGCAACTTTCCCTTTGAAAATTTCTCCACTTCCACCATCAATTGTGATAACATCACCTTTTTTTAGGCTTTCTCCTGAGGCAAACAACGTATTTGTGTTATAATCAATCCGCACACTGCCAGCACCAGAAATACATGGTTTTCCCATCCCCCGCGCAACAACAGCAGCGTGACTTGTCATACCGCCACGCGTTGTTAAAATTCCTTCTGCAGCATGCATACCATGAATATCTTCTGGGCTTGTTTCTACCCGGACCAAAATAACTTTGCGACCTTCCGCCGACACAGTTTCTGCCTCTTCTGAAGTAAAAACAATTTCACCAGTTGCGGCTCCAGGAGAAGCAGGTAAACCACGTCCTATAACAAAACGTTCTGCTTTGGGATCAAGTGTTGGATGCAAAAGTTGGTCAAGCGACTTTGCATCAATACGCATCACAGCCTCTTCACGGTTTATTAACCCCTCCTCAACCATTTCAATTGCCATCTTGAGAGCCGCACGAGCCGTGCGTTTTCCTGAACGAGTCTGAAGCATCCATAATTTACCTTTTTCAATGGTAAATTCGAGATCTTGCATATCCCGATAATGCTGCTCAAGATTCTGCGCAATCTGACATAATTTCAAAAAAGCCTCAGGCATAATTTTTTCTAACGACGGTCTATTTGAACCAGCAACAATACGCGCATTTTCTGTAATATTTTGAGGTGTTCGAATGCCCGCCACAACATCTTCCCCTTGCGCATTAACTAAAAACTCACCATAAAGTTCTTTTTTCCCTGTCGATGGATTGCGTGTAAAAGCAACGCCCGTTGCCGAATCTTCTCCCATGTTACCAAAAACCATAGCTTGCACATTAACTGCCGTTCCCCAACTTTCAGGAATGCTATGTAAACGGCGATAAGTAACTGCACGTGCTGTCATCCAACTTGAAAAAACGGCTCCAATCGCCCCCCATAACTGTTGTTCAGGATCTTGTGGAAAAGGGGTTCCTAATTTTTCTTCAACATAGGCTTTATAAGAAATAATAACATTCTTCCAATCATCTGCTGTCATTTCTGTATCAATAGTGTAACCATTGCATGCTTTTACTTCATCAAGAATCTCTTCAAAATACGAATGGTCTAGCCCCAAAACAACATTAGAATACATTTGGATAAAACGCCGATAACTATCATAAGCAAAACGTTCATTATTGGCTTGTAAAGCAATTGCTTTTACAGTTTTATCATTCATGCCAAGGTTCAGCACTGTATCCATCATCCCTGGCATAGAAGCCCTAGCCCCTGAACGAACAGACAGCAAAAGTGGTCTTTGTTCATTCCCAAATTCACGTCCTGTTTGTTCAGCAACGTATCTTAGTGCTTGCTTAACAGATTCCTGTAGCTCTTCTGGATATGATTTGTCATGGGCATAATAAAAATTACAAACTTCTGTTGTCAGCGTAAATCCGGGTGGTACGGGCAAACCAAGATTACTCATTTCTGCCAAATTAGCCCCTTTACCTCCGAGAAGGTTACGCTCACTTGTACTTCCTTCTGCCTTTCCATCTCCAAAACTATAAACCCATTTTTTCACTGTACAAATCCTCCCATATCAGCTTCAAAACATCATTCAACCCAGGCTCACTTAAAAGCAATGATTTGATTCAAATTTGGCTCAACGATATCGCTTCATAAATGCATAATATTAATCCTTCCAAAAGAGATAATGACCAAAAGTATCACTATCCATCTTCTGGAAGATTAAGATTCAGTTTTTTAGAAAACTATCAATCACCGAAAAAAATTCTTCTACTTTCATGGCACCTTCATATTTACTACCATTAATAAAGAAAGTAGGTGTTGCTGTGACACCAAGCTCTTTACCGCGTTCAAAAGATGCATTTACTTCATCTAAAATGGACTGATTTTTCAAACACGCAGTAAAACTTTCATCTGTAAAACCAGCCATTAAGCCAATTTTCTTCAATGGTGTTAGAGCATTTTTTCCGAAAGCCCATTCATTTTGTTTTTGAAATAAAACTTCTATCAAAGGAAAATAGCGATCTTCCGGTGCACACCGTGCCAACATAAAACCTGCTGTTGCCCGAGGATCAAAAGCATATTCTCGGAAAATAAGTTTTACTTTTCCTGTTTTGATATATTTTTTACGAATTTGGGGAAGTATATCATTATAAAAATGCGCACAATGGGTACATGTCAACGAAGCATACTCAACAATGACGACTGATGCATCCGCCTCTCCCTCAAAGCGATCCTTTACTTTACCCGATTGGAGAAGCTCTGCCATATCAACAGTTGCCACTGATTTGGGATCACGCGCTAAAGCAACTGTTACACTGTTTTGTACAATCGTTATGAAGAGAAAAATTATCCCGAAAGATAAAAAAGAACGATATTTTACCATAAATAATACTTTTCTGTTGTTATTAACGAATAGGAATCCAATGCTTTCTCATATATTAAAGAAAAATATATAAAATATCTTTCTATTTATTATTTTTTTCCAAAAAAATGCAACAGCCAAGTTGGTAAAGTGCTTGGTGCAAACTTTTATCTTCAATTCCTTCAAGCATTTTTTCCACGTATTTTTTGTCTTGTTCACTCAAAGGCGGTTTTAGAGGCAAGTGATTCATAAAAACCGACATACTCCTTTGCTCAATCTTGATGTGATCAATAGCAATATAGCCAAAAAATCCGTTAATTCTATGAAGTAATTCCTCTGTTTCATGCATCAATTTTAACGCAGCAAATCCTTCACATGCGACAACAAGTGTTGCTGGCTGAAAAACTTCATCTTGATCTGCACGACGTTTCCAAATAATTTTAAGTGGCATTGTATGTTCACTGATATCATAGCCTGCAATCTGTGGCCAATGTTCTATAAGCGCTACATTAAGCCCTGTCCGTTTGCGTAAAACTGGATCAAGTATTTTGTATACCGCCTCAGAAAGAGAATAAAAGATACGTTTTTTAAGTTGTTTTCTCATTTTTAGATCATTGTTCAAGCGCTTACTAAATTAAAATCATTTGTTTCATCTAAAAATTGTTGCCTCCTCAATTTATGAAATATCAACAAAATAAAAAGCCTTTTCTCACCAGAGCCTTGACAATAAAAGAGCAAAAAACATGAATTACAAAATAAATAATTTTTTCTTTTGCATTTTATATCTCCCTATGCTTGAAAGCAATCATGTATGAAATTTCTTCGCACCTCCTTGCTTGGTACGATCAAAATCACAGACATCTTCCATGGCGGATTACCCCCGAAAAGCAAAAACAAGGTATCCGTCCTGATCCTTATCAAGTTTGGCTTTCTGAAATCATGCTTCAACAAACAACCGTTGAAACAGTTAAGCCTTATTTTAAAAAGTTTCTAAAACTATGGCCTGATCTTTCCTCTTTAGCAAAAGCCTCCCAAGATGATATCATGAAAGCATGGGCTGGACTTGGTTATTATTCACGCGCACGTAATCTTAAAAAATGTGCGCGACAGCTTGTTGAAAACTACGCGGGACAATTTCCACAATCTGTAAAAGAATTGCGAACTCTAGCCGGTATTGGAGATTATACTGCCGCAGCCATTGCTGCGATTGCTTTTAACCACCCTGTAGCAGTGGTTGATGGTAATGTCGAACGTGTGGTAGCGCGACTTTTTGCTATCACTTCAATACTGCAAAAAGCAAAAGTTGAAATTAAAGAAAAAACACAAAAAATTACTGCTTTAAATCGTCCTGGTGACTTTGCTCAAGCAATGATGGATTTGGGAGCAACAATTTGTACTCCACGCAAACCATCTTGTTATACCTGCCCTCTTCAATGTTTATGCAAAGCAGAAAAGATGCAACAACCGGAGTCTTTTCCAGTTAAAGCCCCTAAAAAAGAACGCCCTTCAAAAACAGGTATTGCTTTTGTGGTCCTTAATAAAAAGAAACAAATTTATTTGGAAAAACGACAGACGCAAAAGCTCCTTGGTGGAATGACCCAAATTCCTAACAATATTGGCATAAACAACGAAAATGGGCTACAAAACGCACCCTTTACTGCCAATTGGCAATTCAAAGGACAAATTACGCATGTTTTTACTCACTTTTCTCTAAAACTTGATGTTTACTATACCGAAGATGTTCATGAAATGAATTGTGAAAATGGTTGGTGGTGTAACATTCAACATCTTGCCGAAGAAGCATTACCTACTGTTATGAAAAAAGCCATTTCCGTAGCACTTCCCAATTCTTTTAGATTTAAATAACCTTCCCTATTCATAAAAATGTTTTCTAATGGAGACTTTTGTATCTCTAGTGATCATTTACTAATCTGTAAAAGAAAAATTTTAAAAAATGAAATAACCAATTTTTTCTACAGACAAAAATTAAGGAGGGATAGAAACGCTTAGAAGCTTTAGATTTAAATTTCAGGATCTATCCTTTTTTCGCTTATGACGGAGCAAGTTAGCACCATCGTTATATTTACCAGCCCCCTCAACATCCCTTGGTACGTGAAACGGATTATAAGAGGTACTTTTAGTTCTTTCGTTAACAATTTTTATTCACACGCCAACCCCGTTTATGACATGCAAGAAAGTAATTTTCATCGATTCAATATGGAACAAATTTGAAATAAGAAAACTTGACGATATTCCGAGGGCAATTCGATATGAGTTGCGCTAAATTATATTTATAATCAATATATTATATGCACTTTACAGATGTACGTATTCAAAAAAGCACTTAATTTTGAACTTCTGAATGAACCTTTTAATTCTGATATTTCATTTTTATAAGCTTATATTGAAATTTTACTGTTTTGGAACTAAAACGAGAACATAGAGTGAAAATTTCTCATTTTAATTTCTTCTAAAAGAAGCATAAAAATACTCGCTTGTCGCTTACAAGCGAGATTAGTGTGTCAATAAAAAACATCTAATAAAGGCATAAAACGCCCTCACGTCCATCTCAATCAAGATCAGGTACATTGGTGGTCAATAGAATGAAGCGATCAGCTTAGTTCATAAAACACCCGTTTTTAACATTTGTGAACGTATGATCATTCTTAAATGATCTATGGACTTCAACCGTCCATTTTCCTCATAATACCAAAAGGTCCAACCATTACAACTCTGCGAATCTTGAGCCTTTCTTCCCATTGCGTGAATTGAGCCCGCTTCACCACCATGCATAATCGTACCATCAGCTCTTACAATAGCAGATACTTGCTTCTTACGATCATACAGAACTTCTCCAGGATAGAGTAAACCTGCTTCAAGCAAACTGTTGAATGCTACGCGCGGTTCTGCTTTTTTTCTATCCAAAATCGCTAGTTCTGGTTGCGCTAAAGGTTGAACCGCCGCGATTCTCTCACATGCTGCATCGATGTAATCTTGCTCGCGTTCAATCCCAACAAAATCACGCCCTAAAAGCTTGGCAACAGCACCTGTTGTTCCCGAACCAAAAAACGGATCGAGAATAACATCACCAGGTTTACTAGAAGCCATAATAATACGCGCTAATAACGCTTGCGGTTTTTGTGTTGGATGTAATTTACGCCCCGAATCATCCTTTAAACGTTCAGCTCCAGTGCAGAGAGGGAAAAGCCAATCTGAACGCATTTGTAGATCTTCATTTGCCGCTTTTAAGGCATCATAATTAAATGTGTACTTTTTATCTTTTTGATCTCGCACGGCCCAAATAAGCGTCTCATGAGCATTTTGAAAACGGCGCCCTCGAAAATTAGGCATCGGATTATTCTTGCGCCAAATAATATCATTAAGCATCCAAAAACCTAAATCTTGTAATGCCGTCCCAACCCGAAAAATATTATGGTAAGATCCGATAACCCAAAGTGTTCCGTTGGGTTTTAATACACGACGACAAGCAAGCAACCATGCACGAGTAAAAGCATCATAAGCAGCAAAACTCTCAAACTGATCCCATGCATCATCAACCGCATCAACAAGCGAATGATCTGGACGGTATAAAGCTCCATCCAATTGCAAATTATAGGGTGGATCCGCAAAAATCATATCAACAGAATGTTTTGGAAGTTTTTCTAAAACGGAAACACAATCTCCTTTAAAAATTTTATTGCGCCATGGCATTTGTAAGGGAGTACGAAGGAAATCTTTTTGAAGCTGAATAACTGTCATGAAAAACCCAACAAAATTAACTGAATTTGCCCTATAATCAACCAAAATAGTTTATAGGCCCGCATTACCAATCTATATTTACAAAATAGCGTAAACGTATCGTTAAAGTTCTACAAAATTGATAATTGTTTTTGTTTTTTTAGTAAAAAAACTTTCATATGAATGAAACCTTAATTTTCTTTTTTTCAATGTACTGTTTCCATATCTTTTATTTCGTAAAAGAATTAAGAATCATTTTCAAAGCGTATTTTTATGAAATAAGATCTTCTCAATATCGTTTTCATGAAAGTTGTCCATCTCGTAACATGTAAAGGAATATCTTATGCCTCAGATAGATCTTATTATTTTTGATTGTGACGGAGTTCTCGTCGATTCTGAATATCTTGCAGCAAAAATTGGATCTCAATTGCTCAAACAAACAGGATATGAAATATCACCCGAAGAATTGAGTGAGCGTTTTGCAGGGCTTATCTTTCGCGATATTCTTAAACACGTTGAACAGGAAACAGAAAAACCTATTTCTGCTCATCTCATAGATCAAATGACTAATATTTTTCGTACACAAATAAAAACTAAATTACGGGCTATTGATGATGTAAGAGAAGCTGTAGAAATTATCCAAACACGCTATCCCTACTGTATCTGCTCTAATGCAAAAAGCGTAGATATAAAAGAGATGCTCACCACGGTTGACCTCTATGACCTTTTTGAAGGTAAAATATTTTCAGCACCTGAAGTTGGAACAAAAAGAACGAAACCGGCCCCTGATGTTTTTCTTTTTGCCGCACAACAATTACAGGCAGAGCCCCAAAACACTATCGTTATAGAAGATTCACTTCATGGTGTACACGCAGCCATAGCAGCAGGCATGCGTGTCATCGGCTTTACGGGAGGATCACATAGCTATCTTGGCCACTCTAATGCACTTGCAGAAGCTGGTGCAGAAACAGTTATTGCAAAACATGCTCATTTAGGAGAAGTCTTAGAAGCAATGGCAGTATGGCGAGATCTATTATAAAAAATCTCTTGAATATATCAATTTGTAAACTATTGTAAGAAGTATTTTTATTCAAATGTCCTTCTCTTCTCGCTGCTCCTTTTATAATAACTTCAATAAATGCGTAATTCACGACACGGGTGAATTGCATCTCAATGTGAAGGAAAAATATAGCACCTCATTGAGATCATAAGTCAGTTAACCATTGTACGTGCTTTTAAAAAAGCAAAAAACAGGGGTACAAACTCATAAAAATTAAACCCTGCTTATCTATCTCAAATCCGATATCCCACTCCCAACCACAGCAGCCTATCCTGATAAATTATTATATTTGTCAAACAAAGGAATATTACGATGCCTTGCTCGATAAGATGTGAAAATTGATAACCTCTTTCATCTGATCAAAAAAATCACACACTATGGTAAAATTGTAGGGGATGCGCATATTGATCATGGAAAACAATATTAAAATTCACGTATTCTATAGAATACAAGACTTTATTGAAAATGACAAATGCGTCCTTGTTGAGTTACAAAGGCTTATATTTACTCAATCCAAATCTCATAAACTTGTTGAAGGCTTATTTACTTTGCTGCTTAAATAGTATTTTAACAGCATCAATTGGTACAACCTCCCTAAGATTACAAAAAACAAAAAGAATACACTCTTATGAAGATGTACCTTTTATCAAAAACATTTCATACCAAGTAATTTACAGACAAAATATTGATTTATAATCATAATTTATCATTATTCAAATTAAGCAAAAAAACCGAATATTGTAAAATTCTCTCATTTCAAATCTGGATATGTTGAATTAAATAAATAAAGAAATAAAAATGCCTTTTAATGAATCATCTTAAAAGGCAAAAATTGTAGCAACATTAGGAGCGAGAAAAGTGTATGCCAATACCATCTTTCTTCTTTATAAACGTCAAAAATTCTGATGCCCTAAGAATTTTATATTATGGGGGCTTTATCATCATATCTATCATTGCAAAATAGGCTTGAGTACCTTGAAAACGGTTTCTTTAAAAAAGCACATAAATATGAAACATATAATCATGTTAAACAAGCGACAGAGATACCAATAGTTGCTTAAAATTTTCCGAAAGCATTTAATATACTTTTTAAATAAGCAATGAAATCAGATCTTTTCAAAAGTAATCCACTTTCTAAAAATAAAAGCGGCTTTTCAGTTTGGAAAAAAGAAAGTGTTGAAAATATTATCTAATGCTGATCTTTCGGCACTCATAAATATGTCTAAATTATATTCTTCTATACACTGCCTTGCATCATAGTAATATGCCGTTCACATTAGCGATAAAAAGATAATATCATTTATCTCTATCCAATTCGAGCTCTACTTTACACTATGAGAAAATTGTACATTTTTTAGTATCTATAACATATTATTATCTATAAGATAAATGTATATATTTAATAGTAAATTAAGAAGTATTATTCTGCTATCACAATGCAATTAAATAACCATTGAATAATAACTTAAATAATATCTATATAACACACATTATACAATAATGACTATCTATAATAAATACTATAAATAATAAAATTTTATCGTATCCATTCATATTTTAATTGTTAATAATATTTTTATAACTAAATCATAATTTTCATGTTTTCTATTATACTATCGATAATAAATAAATTTTTATATATTAAATATGTAAAAATTTTGATCAATTTTATTATCTATTAATGTATTTAAAAAATATATTAATATCGTTTTATAAAAATTATACGATAACCATATGCTGTTTTATATATAACACATAATAAAATATTCTATAAAGTTTTTAAAAATATAATTTGTAATTATTACTGTTACTTTTTTACAATAATGTTTGTAAAAAAATTATAGGTATATTTTTATATGTATTTTTATTATTGACTAAAAATACATATTGAACTATATGACTTGTATATAGTGTGAGATACATAAACATTATGTATATTTCTTACATATATAAATTAAAAATATTTGAGGTAAAGTTATGGTAAAAATATTTAAAAATTATATTTTAAGCATTTTTATAGCGAGCACTTTTTTTATTTCACAAACTGTAAATGTTAATGCAAACTATTTGAAAAACGATACTCCAAAAGAGGAACTTTCTGTTTTCCCAATGGAACAAGTAAAATATGCGAAATCCGATGTAGTTTCTACGACTGCTTTCTATGCTCCGTCTGTAAATTATCAAACAGAACATGGAACAATAGGTGAAGGAAAATTAGAAAAGGTCTTTGAGCCTATGACTGTAAGAGGGGGACTATTGTACGCTGGATATGCAATAAGTTTTATAGGATCGATAATAAATTGGATAAATGACATAGTATTGATGTTCAAGTAATTCAATCTATTGTAGAAATATAGAATACATAGCTTCATTATGTTATTATTAATTATTATAAATTTATTACATAATGAAGCTTCTACTTCTCTTACTATAACTATAAATTCTGTAAATTACATCCAAAAATCCAAAGTATAATTTATATACATACATATATATATATTGAATACTATAAAGTATTTGAGGTAAATGATGATTAATTTTTTTAACAATAATATGTTAATTATTTCTATGATATCTGTTTTTTACATTTCACAGACTGTAAATGTACATGCCAACTATTTGCAAAACAATATTCATCGTGAGAATATTTTTATTTCTGTAACAGAACAGAACAGAAAGGATGCAATCAGTACGATTGCTCTCTATACACAAAATCTAAATCGTCGTATGGAAAATGAAATTACCGTCGAAGGAAAATTTGAAAAGGTTGTTGAACCTCTTACACTCGGGGCTTTTGGTATGGGGATGGCACTTGGATATGCATCAAGTACGATAGGCATGTTTTTAGGATGGATAATAAGTAAAATAATATTGTATTTTAAATCTCGTTAAAATTGAAATTTCATCAGAATAAGACCTTCTCATATGAAATATAAACTATGAACATATTCTGTGTTTATCCATTGTTGATGATAAAACTAATGAATTATCACACTAAGAGTGAAAAAAGCTTTAAATGCTTCTGTTTCTCTCAATGTGCACTAATTCTGCCGATGCATCTATTCAATTCAGATTAAAATAAAAGTATTGGTGGTAAACTATGATTAAAGTATTGAAAACTTACGTATTAAATATTTTTATAGCAGTTGCTTTTTTGCTTTCACAAATTATAAATGTTCATGCCAATCATTTGAAAAATGATACTCAATGGGAAACTGTCTCTCTAATAGAACAAGGAAAGAAAAAAGCTATCGATATAGCTGCTCTTTATGTCCCAAGTTTCACTCATAGAGCAAAAAGTGAATCTGCCTTTGAAGGAAAATTTGAGAAAGTGTTTGAACCAATTACGCTAGGAGTTTTTTCTACAGTAGGAGCTTTGGGTTTTGGATTCTTGACTGGATCTGTTATGGCCATATTTAGTGGGATAATCGGATGGGCAATAGGAAAAATTAAAGGCAAATAATTCAAAGATACTTAGTTATTTTTTTCTATTTAAAATGAAAATACTTTACAGCCTGCTTCCCATCATTTAGCAGGCTGTTGTATGTTTTCTATGGATAACCTTTAGGTTACCATACTGTATAGCACAAATATAATATCTATTATTATACAAAGTAATAAATTAAGCTAAAAAAGATTATTCAAAGTATAGATTTGCGCACGAAATGCCATAAAATTACCTTATAAATCTTCCAATGTGAGTCTTGGGATGTATCATTTTAACATTTCGTTTAGCAGATTTAATTGTTACAGAGTATTAAGAGTATAAAATAACTATGAATGATTGATTTTTATACAAAAGTTCTTCAGTAAATACTATTCTATCTATTTAATTTTATTATTTAAGAAGGTGTACAAGTGAAGATACGTTGTAAAATCTAAGTGAATGAATAATAGAGAGAAAATTTTTGACTGTAACAGATTTTCTGTGAACATTTGGCGTTTATATCTCAAAAATAAAAATGCTTAAGGCTATTTCCTTTCATTATTGAGTTAAAAAGAAGAAAAGAAGCTCTATCCATTTAATAATTTAAATATTATGAAAAACGTGAAATAAATAACTTCACCAATTTGCCAGAAATAAAAAAAGGATAAGATTTATGGAATATATCAGCACGAGAGGTGAAGCTCCTGCTTTAAGCTTTACGGAAACAATCATGACAGGGTTGGCAAGTGATGGGGGACTTTATTTGCCAGATAAATTTCCTCAGCTATCATTTGATGCGTTACGAGCACTTCGTGGTCAGTCCTATACAACAATTGCTAAAACTATTCTGTGGCCCTTTGTGAATAACGAAATCGAATATACAGCTTTTGAAAATATGATCGCTGAATCTTATGCAACCTTTCACCATCCAGCAATCTGTCCGTTACGACAAACTGGAGCAGATGAATTTATCCTTGAACTCTTTCATGGTCCTACTTTAGCTTTTAAAGATGTAGCAATGCAGTTTCTTTCTCGACTGATGGATTATGTTTTGACTGAAAAAAATAGATGTGCAACGATTATTGCTGCAACATCAGGTGATACAGGAGGAGCTGCGATACAAGCTTTTGCTGGAAAAGAACACTCAGATATTTTTATTTTATTTCCTAAAGGACGTGTATCGCCTGTTCAACAACGGCAAATGACAACCAATCATTGTTCCAATGTTCATGCCATTGCCATTGAAGGAAATTTTGATGATTGCCAAGCTCTTGTCAAAGCAATGTTTAATGACCACAATTTTCGTAAAAAAAGAGCACTTTCAGGTGTTAATTCTATAAATTGGGCGCGTATCATGGCGCAAATTGTTTACTATTTTTCATCTGCACTTTCTTTAGGAGCACCTGATAGAGCTGTTTCATTTACTGTTCCTACTGGAAATTTTGGTGATATTTTTGCAGGTTATGTCGCAGCCCGTATGGGATTACCCATTGCTCAACTGGTCATCGCAACGAATGATAACGACATCCTTGTACGTACATTGACCAGTGGTACTTACGAAACACAACCAATAGTCCATACAACATCACCTTCTATGGATATTCAGGTCTCTTCTAATTTTGAACGTTTGCTCTTTGAAAGTGGCAATCGTGATCCAATGTGGATTCGCAATGCAATGGAAAACTTGAAAAAAACGGGGCTCTTTACTCTTGATGAAAAGCAACTCAAAAATATTCGTTCCCTATTTTCCGCTGGAAAAAGCAACATGGCTGCAACAGCTCAAACAATTGATAGTGTCTATAAGGAAAGTGGCTATCTTGTTGATCCACATACAGCGGTCGCTCTTCAAGTAGCGCGTGAAAACAAAAAACCGCATATTCCAATGATCGTTCTTGCCACGGCTCATCCAGCTAAATTTCCTGATACTATTAAAAGCGCTTGTGGCCTTCATGCTCCATGGCCATCTCATCTCAATGATGTAATGAAACACGAAGAACATTTTATAAATCTTGCTAATGATGAAAAAATAGTAAAAGATTATATTTCTTTAAAATCGCGTGCATCTTATTAAAGTTAGCTGCATTAATTTAAATCAAGAATATTCTGATACCCTTACAATGAGGTGTTTAGCTTATTTAATGGAGTTGTAGATACATGGATGTAGATATATGTCGCCTTAGTAATGGTTTGACTATCGCCACACATACAATGCAACAAATTGATAGTGTTGCTCTCGGAATATGGGTTAAAGTGGGCTCACGCAATGAAACCTCCACACAGCATGGTATTGCTCATCTTCTTGAGCATATGGCTTTTAAAGGAACCGAAAACCGTACTGCTTTTCAAATTGCAACCGATATTGAAGATGTTGGCGGTGAAATCAATGCTACAACCAGTATTGAAACAACAGCTTACTTTGCACGTGTACTTAAAAGCGATATCCCACTTGCTATAGACATTTTAGCCGATATTTTAATGCATTCAAAATTTGACGACGATGAACTAGAACGAGAAAAACAAGTAATCTTTCAGGAAATTGGTGCTGCCCATGACACTCCTGATGATATTGTTTTTGATCACTTTACAGAAACAGCCTTTCGTCATCAATCCCTTGGACGCTCTATTTTAGGAACAGCTAAAACTATTCAATCATTTACATCTACTGATCTCCATGATTTCATCAATAAACAATATAGTGCAGATCGTATGATTGTCGTTGCTGCAGGAGCTGTAAAGCACGAAAGTTTCTTGCGAGAAGTTGAAAGTCGTCTTGGTACTTTTCGCTCCCATTCAACCGCACCTCTTACTAATCTTGCAAATTATGTCGGTGGCGACTTTCGTGAATATCGCGATTTAATGGATACACAAGTTGTTCTAGGGTTTGAAGGGCGTGCTTATCACGCGCGTGATTTTTATGCAGCCCAAATTCTTTCAATCATTCTTGGTGGTGGTATGTCTTCACGTCTTTTTCAAGAGGTAAGAGAGAAACGTGGATTATGCTATTCTATTTATGCTTTTCATTGGGGATTTTCAGATACTGGGCTTTTTGGTGTTCACGCAGCTACCGGACAAGAAGGGCTCAAAGAACTTATTCCTGTGATTCTTGATGAACTTTCCAAGGTCAGCAAAAATATTCACGCCAACGAACTGCAACGAGCACAAACGCAATATCGTGCAAATCTGACAATGTCACAGGAAAATCCCTCTAGTCAAGCACATCTCATTGCTCGCCAAATACTCCTTTATGGTCGACCAATTCCAATATCGGAAACAATTGAACGCCTCAATCTCATCACTCCTAAAAGATTAACTGATTTAGCACATCGTCTTTTTACAAACTCCACTCCAACACTAACTGCTGTCGGACCTGTAGGACCCCTTATAAATTTTGATGATTTAACGTCAACTCTTTCATACAAGCTAAAGTAAAAACTTCTTTTCAATGCAACATCACAATAACGTCACATATTTTATCATAAAATTTACCACAAAAGCTCTCCTCATTAAATAAGTTTTGGAAATATTGGGCAAATAGGCGTACAAAACTACCCAATTCATACTTCATGTGATAAAGATTCTAATAAGTGAAGGTATATCCGTGAAATCTGAAAATTCATGGTTTAACTTTGCACTTTTAAAATATAAAACTTCATTCGCTTCAGGTTCCATTGAAGCAAATGGGTGTGTGGTCTATTTGTATATAAAATCACATAACTTAAGAAAAAGTGATAACAATTTATTATGTAAATAAATTATAAAAGGTGGACGTTTTTTCTCAAAAGTCGAAATGAAAATTAAACATCCTAAAATATTGAGAGTGGGACATTGTGAAGAGTTTGCGTAAAATAATTGACATCATTTTCATTGTAGTCGTTAGTTCTTTTGTCCATCTTACATCAGCACAAGCAATTGAACCAGTTAAAATTTCTTCTCAAGATGCTGCTCTTGATCTCTCAAAAGCAATTGAAATTCACCATACAAACAACTCTATTTTTCAAACAAGTACAGCACCAGGACCAGATGGTATTGTATGGCGTATTGAAGTGCAGGCAAAAAATGAAAAATTTTCCGGAAATTGGGCAGTTTTTTCTCTTGCAAATCCAACAGATGAACAAGTTGATCGTCTCATCGTTGCCCCCCATTACCGCATGGCACGTTCTGGATTTTTTTGGCCAGACCTTGGATCATCAAGGATTCAATCCATAACGCCAAGCGAAGGTTTTTCCCTCGATCGTCAACTTAGTGCAAACTCTGATATCTTTCGTATTACCCTTAACCCTGGTGCTGTTATTACATTTGTAGCCGAACTTAACTCTGCAAATCTACCGCAAATCTATTTATGGCAACCTGAAGCTTATAAAGATGCAATTAATTCTTATACGCTTTATCATGGTATTCTTCTTGGGATATCAGGTCTCTTAGCGCTTTTGTTAACTGTTCTCTTCGTCGTCCGTGGAACGGGGCTGTTTCCTGCAACAGCGGCAGTTGCTTGGGCAGTGCTTTTTTATATTGGTATTGACTTCAACTTTTTAAATAAATTCTTTGCAGTTACACTCACAACCCAACCAATCTGGCGTGCTGGTACAGAAGTAGCACTTACTGCTACACTCTTCATTTTTCTTTTTACCTATCTCAGCCTTAACCGCTGGCATTATCATTTTAGTTACGGTGCTATCGCTTGGACCATTGCGTTTTGCAGTCTAGGAGCCTTTGCTATTTACGATCCCATCAGAGCAGCTGGAATTGCGCGTTTGTCTTTTGGCCTTACCGCTGTGCTTGGTATAATATTAATCATCTATTTCTCAATCAGAAGCTATGACCGCGCCATTATGCTTATTCCAACATGGTTGCTCATTAGCTTTTGGTGTGTTGGAGCCTATACCTGCATAGCTGGACATTTAAACAATGATATTATCCAGCCAGCATTAGCAGGGGGATTAGTGCTCATTGTTCTTCTCATAAGCTTTACTGTCCTGCAACAAACTTTTTCTAATGACGCTTTCCATGAAGGAATATTTTCCGACCTTGAACAACAAGTACTCGCAGCAAAGGGAGCTGGAAATATTATTTGGGATTGGAATATTGAGCGTGATCGTATTGTTGTACATCCAAACATGGCAACCCTTTTTGGTACTGAAATTCATAACCTCAATGGACCTATGCGCAACTGGATTTCAGCCTTGCACCATGATGATCGTGAACGCTTTCAAGCCGTATTGGATATCATTCTTAAAAATAAAAAAGGGCGCATTGATCAAATTTTTCGGCTTTCTTCCGGTGGTGGTTATTATCATTGGTTTTCTCTTCGTGCACGTCCGGCTATGCAAAAAGATGGAAAAATCACACGTGTCATTGGAACCATTGTCAATATTACTAACCATAAAAAATCCGAAGAACGCTTATTGCATGATGCAATCCACGACAGCTTAACTGGACTTCCTAACCAACAAATTTTCTTTGATAGACTACAAAATTATACCTCTTTAGCGAAAGCAAATATCAAAATTAGACCGACTGTCTTTATGATTGATTTTGACAATTTTCGCCAAATTAATCGCAAATTAGGCATAGCAGTTGGGGATACTGTACTGCTTATAATCGCACGTCGTTTAAATCGTCTCATTAACTTTCAAGACACCTTATCGCGTCTTTCAGCAGACCGCTTTGCAATTATTTTACTCAGTGAAACCGAACCACAAAAAATTGCAGCATTTGCAGATCATTTGCACAAAACAATTTCAGCACCTATTTCACTTTCAGAAAATAAAATAATCCTTTCAACCTCTATCGGATTGGTTACATGGAGTGAAAGCCGATCGACGGCTAAAGATATTTTTAATGATAGTGAGTTAGCGATGATTCGCGCAAAACAAATGGGTGGGAACCATATTGAACCTTTTCGTCCTAATTTTCGCACTTTGGGTCTCGAACATAATACTCTGGAGAAAGATGTTCATTATGCCATAAAACGTAATGAGATGAAAATCCTCTACCATCCTATTCTTAATTTATCAGACGGACATATTATTGGTTTTGAAACAATTGTAGAATGGCATCACCCCACTTATGGAAATTTAAATGTCTCTGATTTCATAAAAATCGTAGAAAATGAACAAATTGTTATGGATTTGTCACAATTTATCATTGATAATGCCATTATTGATCTTATAAATGTACAAGAAAAGTTTTCCCAACAATCTTTCTTTATTTCAATTAATTTACCAAGCGCAGAAATGATTCATCCTCGTTTTATCAGTCAATTGCGTGCCGCTTTGCTTCGCCATCCGCTCCACAAAGGGCGTCTGATGATTGAAATATCTGAATTTGTCTTAAGAAATAATCCTGAACAATCAGCGCACTTTCTTGAACAAATTAAAACACTTGGAATGAATCTCGCACTCGATAATTTTGGAACAGGTTATTCGTCTCTGACCTATCTCGTACGTTATCCATTTGATATGGTTAAACTTGATCGTTCACTTATCTCAATCGACTCTCTTAAGAAGAAAATTGTTCTAAAGTCTATCATTAATATGGCAACAGATCTTAATTTGCAAATTATCGCAGAAGGTGTTGAAAATGAAAAAGAAGCAATCTTCCTCCGTCAAGAAGGCTGTAAATATGTTCAAAGTACACTTGTGACGAAACCGATTGCCATAGAAGAATTAATTACGCTCGTTCAGAGCCATTTCCCTTATAAAATAAAAACATAAGGGATAAAATAACGTGTAAAGTTAAAAAGCTTAGAAAAAACTCTACGCGTGTCCCATTTCAGAAGCAAGATAAGTTGGATCGATACCCATGCGTGTTAAACTTTTATCATACTTGCAGCTTAAATCGCTTTCAAAAAGAAAACTAGGTGATGTAGAACTGATTAGCCAACCATTTGTAGAAATTTCTGCCTCAAGTTGCCCCGCTTTCCATCCAGCATAGCCTAATGCGACCAGTGCATGTTGCGGACCTTGTTCGCAACTGATCGCTTTTAATATATCAATTGTCGCAGTAAAACAGATCTTATCTGCAATAAAAACAGTTTCTTCACAAGTATAATCATCTGAATGAAGGACAAAACCACGCGAAGGATCAACAGGACCACCATAGCGAACAGGAAACTGTTTTATTGGTTCAGAAAGACTTTTTTTTTGGCCACTGTCTATGACTCCCAAATGAAGCAAAAGCTCTGGAAAATCAATATGATGCAATTGATTAAGAATGATGCCCATCGCACCGGCATCAGAATGCGCACAAATATAAATAACAGAACGAATAAAGCGTTTGTCATTCATCCCAGGCATTGCTATGAGTAATTGTCCACCTAAAAAGCCATTACACCGCTTCATTAATCTGTTATTCTCCATAATTTACATGATAAAAGTTTGTTCATTTAGCACACTAGGAAAATAAAACTCCAATGAAAAAAAGTCGTATATTTACAAATTTACAAAATATCGCAACTTTCTTTTATAAAAAGCTTTTAGTTACTTTAAGCTTAACATTCATAGTTTTAGAATTACTTAACATTCCTGTAAATGCTCAAACAGAACAAAAACTCCAGCTTTTCGCAACATCTTGGTATGAATCAGATGGTGGTCGTATCCGATTAGCGATCACTGAACCTTCTCTTTCTGGAATAAGAGAAGGCATTATTGAAATTGAGCTTAAACCAGGATGGAAAACTTACTGGCGTAATCCAGGTAATTCTGGCATGGCACCATTTTTTAATTTCAACCAACAGATTTCTTATGAAATCTTTTATCCTACTCCACAGCTTTTTGAAACAGAAAATGATTGGTCATTAGGTTATAAAGATAAAGTAATATTGCCCTTCAATCTTTCTGGTTCAAGCAAAAATTTAAGTGGTGCTTTCACTCTTGGATTATGTAATAAAATCTGTCTTCCATTTACTATTAACTTTGATTTTTCGCCATCTGCTCTTAAAAATAAACAGCTTCCTGCTTCCTTCTTAAAAAAGGCGCAAGATTCTTTGCCCCGCATGATGCAGAATGCACTAAAAATAAGTGCCGAAAAAAATAACAGTACCCTTCTTATAAAAATACAAAATAACAACAAAACCACTCCTTCCTCTCTCTTTTTAGATGGAGGAGAAATGCAAATTGGAGCAGCAAGAAAAGTCAGTGATAACGCAGAATATACACTCTTCAGTGCTCCACTCTATTTCACACCAGAAGAAATAAACCAAAAAATTTTTTATACAATTTCTTTTAAAGATCACGCCTTAAGTGGAACATTCATATTCCATACGCAGCCAACCCCTCTTGCGTCTCCATGATAAAAGAAAAAGCTCTCAAAAAGCAATTATGCTGGAAAACGTCCATTTTCACGATATTGAGTAATTGCTTTGCGAGCAAGGGCATCTGCGCGTTCATTTTCTGGATGTCCCGCATGCCCTTTTACCCAGTGCCATCTAACTGTATGACAAGAACTAGCATCCTCAAGAGCTTGCCATAGCTCCATATTTTTAACAGGATTTTTTGATGCAGTGCGCCAATTATTCTTTTTCCAATCTTCAATCCACTTAGATATACCGTTACGTACATAAACTGAGTCTGTATAAAGATCGACCAAACAGGGCTCTTTAAGCGCCTTTAATGCACAAATTGCCGCCATGAGTTCCATTTGATTGTTTGTCGTATGGACCTTACCGCCATAAAGCTCCCGTTCATGACCATTCCAGCGTAAAATTGCCCCCCATCCTCCAATTCCAGGGTTCCCTGAGCAAGCACCATCTGTATAAATTTCAACGACTTTTTGTGGAGTTGCCATAAAATTTAAAAACCTAATTCACTTAGCGAATTTACATTACTGAAAAAACAAAGCTTGTGCCAATACTCCCATGGATCTTTCTTAATAACAAAGCTATTAGGCGGTGTATTAAACCAATCATATAGACGTGTGAGTAAGAAACGTAGAGACGCACCACGAGCTAATAAAACCATCTTGTCCAATTCTAAAGGGATCAATGGTCTTATTTTTTGATAACTTTCCAATAACTTACGTGCTTTGGTAAGATTATAGGAATGATCAGGCTCAAAGCACCAAGCATTTAAACAGATCGCTAAATCATAAGCAAAAAAGTCATTACAAGCAAAATAGAAATCTATCATCCCAGAAAGACGATGATTCACAAAAAAGACGTTATCATTAAATAGATCTGCATGAATAATGCCTATTGGTAAATTGAACGGCCAATTTTTCTGTAAAAAAGCCAATTCCAACTCAATTTTTTGTCCAAATTCTTTTAACAATGCATCTTCTTTGGTTTGACAACGTTGCCACAAGACCTTCCAATCCATAACAGAAAGAGTATTTTTACGACTAAGTGTAAAATCCTGTCCTGCTAAATGCAATTGTGCTAACCCCGTCCCCACTTCGCCACAATGATCTATATTGGGCTGGCGGATCCACTCTCCTTCCAGAAAAGTAATAATAGCGGCAGGACGTCCTGCTAATTCACAGATCATCATTCCATCATTTTGAATAACAGGTTGAGGACAAGGAATTCCACGCTGTCCTAAATGCTGCATCAAGCAACAAAAAAAAGGTAAATCATCTTTTGAAATACGCTTTTCATAAAGTGTTAAAATAAATCGCCCTTGTGTTGTCTCTAACATAAAATTAGAATTTTCAGTCCCCTCCTCTATACCTTGATAAGACAAAAGTGATCCTATTGCATAACGTGTTAAAAACACTTTTAAATCATTTGGGTGAATATCTGTATAAACGGCCATTATTCTGCTTTCGTTTTAGATATGTTTGTATTCTGATTTTCATTTTTTGCACTATTTGCTTGACCATTGACGAAAGCCATATCTTGAGACGTTAAAATGACGTCACGTAATTCGCGACTCACTAAAAATTTTTCCGTTTCTACCGCTGTTTCAGCTAATTCTATTGTGACATCATAACGCTCACGAAATGCTGAAATAATTTCATCAATAATAATTTCAGGAGCCGAAGCCCCTGCTGAAAGACTGACAATAGAAAGAGATTTTAGGTTTTCAAAATTAATTTCATCAGCGCGCTGAACTAAAATAGCTTGCCGCGCACCAGACTTTTCGGCAACCTCTACTAAACGTCGTGAATTAGAAGAATTTGGTGCTCCAACAATCAAAAACAAATCGCTCCCCTTTGCCGCTGCTTTAACCGCATCTTGTCGATTCGTTGTAGCATAGCAAATTGACTCAGCCGCTGGGGCTGCTAATGTAGGAAAACGTTGTTGTAATATATCGATAATTCCTGCAGTATCTTCAACAGAAAGCGTTGTTTGTGTCACAAATCCTAATTTATCTGGATCATTGGGTTGATAATGCAAAGCATCTTCTATCGTTTCAATAAGCGTCACAACTCCTTCTTCAAGCTGTCCCATTGTCCCTATCACCTCAGGATGACCAGCATGACCAATCAATATAACATGACGACCATGACGTTGATGTCGTATCGCTTGTTTATGAACTTTCGAGACCAACGGACATGTTGCGTCAAGATAAAACAAATTATAGTATCGTGCTTCTTCTGAAACAGATTTTGGTACACCATGAGCAGAAAAAACAACTGGTTGATTGCGATGTTCTTCTGGAATCTCATTAAGTTCTTCGACAAAAACAGCACCCCGTTGCTGTAATCCCTCAACCACGTAGCGGTTGTGTACAATTTCATGACGGACATATACTGGAACACCATATTTTTTTAATGCAAGCAGAACAATCTGGATAGCACGATCAACCCCTGCACAAAATCCACGTGGACCACAAAGACGTATCGTTAAAGGGGGAAGTCCAGACATAAATCATCCTTAATCTCTATAGTTTTAGCTATATATTCAAACAACCTATTATTATACATGAATAAGCAATGTAAAAAAACGTGCAATATCATCTTTTACATAAGAACACACTCTATCGTGTTTTCTTACAGCATTTTCTTGAAGAAAAGCTCTTTTAAAATTTGCTCTTTCATTTTACGCAACTAAAGAGCGATAAAATACCAAACAAGAGATTCAATCAAAAGAATTCCAAAGATAGCTGCCAAATACAGTAACGAAAAGAAAAACGTTTTTTTGGCCATCAAAATAGTTTCATTATGTGTATCAGCTTTCCATAAACAATAGGCAAAATAAATAAAGATAATGCTTAAAATTGTTGAAAAAATACCATAAAAAATTCCGCCAAGACCAGTAAAGCAAGGAGCAGCAGCACACAATGCCATCAAAATAGTATAAAATAAAATCTGTTTTTTTGTTGAATGTTCACCTCGTACATTAGGCATCATAGGGATACCTGCAGCCTCATAATCAAGAGATGAAAATAAAGAAAGAGCCCAAAAGTGAGGGGGGGTCCACATAAAAATGATTAAAAATAATAAAAAGCTATCAATACTCACTGTCCCTGTTGTCACGGCCCATCCAATCATTGGTGGAAAAGCCCCAGAAGCACCACCAATAACAATATTTTGTGGTGTGATACGCTTTAACCAAATTGTATAGATAACGACATAAAAGAAAATCGTAAACGCAAGAAAAAATGCCGCAAACCAATTAATGAAGCTCCCCATAACCAATACCGAGAGCATAGAAAGAACCATGCCAAAAATAAATGCCTTTTGGGAGCTGATTTTACCCATGGGAATAGGACGCTTTTTAGTCCGTTCCATCACAGCATCAATGTCAGCATCATACCACATGTTCAGTGCTCCCGCACCACCGCCACCAGCAGCAATACATAAAATTGCTAAAAAACCATACCACGGATTGATAGGAACAGGCGATACAAGCAAACCAACCAGAGCCGTAAAGACCACAAGAGACATAACACGTGGCTTTAATAATGTGATGTAATCACCAATACCGGATTTTGGTGGCGTTGATTTATCATTCACAACCGATAACTCTTCTGAAACTGACATTCCACTCAAAACCCTTTTCCATTTCTGTCATTCACAAACCCAATATTATCTGACAAATATTATCTAGCGTATGGAAATAACCCATTAAGACCAATCGTATTTTTGAGAAAATATGAAATATCTCTTTCGCACGTATCCCCTAAAAGTAAATGGAAATATTGGCAATAAAAATACATTTTTTCAATCAACGTTCTCTCCACATTACAAATGTATCATAAAAATATATCATATGAATTAATATATTTGGGTAAATACTGATTTTGTGTTATAGTTTTTTATAGGGAATTCATTTTTTATGTAAATCTATGCACGGTTGTGGGTGTTGAGTCGGATAGGATTTTCTGTGATACTTTATAAATTACTCAAAAAAACTTTTTTTATTGGTGCTGTTCTTTACACACTTTATAGTAGTTTTATCAGTCATGCATTTGCACAAACACCCTATGCACAAGATGTTCCTGCTCCGCAAACCTATGGTGCATGGACAAAAGTGTGTTCTCTACCACCAGGTACACCTAACATGCAGTGTGAAATTGTACAAAACGTTCACACACAAGGGCGTCAAGATATTACCTTGCGCGTTACATTTTATAAACTTCCTCAAAAGCAAGGTGCTTTGATGCGTGTTTTTGTTCCGATTCGCGTTGAATTACGTCCTGGCGTTGGAATTAAAATTGACGATAAAAATATGGGCAGAATGGAATATCGTCGTTGTCTTGGTGATAATTGTGTTGCTGAAGCCTTTCTTAAAGAAGACATATTGCAGCTCTTTTTAAAAGGAAAAATGGCAACCTATTTTATCTTTACAACTCCTGAACAAGGGATTGGAGGTTTTGTTGACCTTCATGGTCTTGGCGACGCCTATGCAACCTTACCGACATGAATGAAATCAATACATTTTAAACAATCAAAATCTCATCGTATATTTTGAAAGATTCTTAAAATTAGATTGATAAAAATCTTCGAAGCCCCCATAAAAATAGGATAATTCTTATGAAATCGCTGATTGATCATTTTGATATTGCTTCCTCTAAAGTGCAATCACTTATACAGGAAACACTTCATCATGCTGATGATGGTGAGCTTTACCTTGAGTATACAGAAAGCGAAGCTCTTTTATTTGATAATGGACAGCTTAAAAACGGCTCATTTCATCAAGATATGGGATTTGGACTACGCGTTGTTGCTGGAGAGGCTACTGGATATGCTCACTCTAGTGAGTTATCAGCTGCTGCACTCAAACGTGCCAGTGAAGCTGCTAAAGCTGTTACCTATAATAATCATGCAGGGACTTATAGCATAGCACCTCAACAAACAAACAAAAGGCTTTATCAACCGCATAATCCCCTTGATGCTCCATCATTTGAAGAAAAAAGTGCTCTTTTGCAAAAAATTGATGCCTATTTACGTGCTAAAAATGATAAATTGCATCAGGTGACTGTTTCTCTTTCCGGCTCGCTACAACATGTTGAAATTTTACGTGCAGATGGTTATTTGGTTCGTGATATTCGTCCCCTTGTGCGACTTTCTATATCTGTGGTCGCAGCTGAAGGCAATCGTCGTGAAAATGGTTTTTATGGATGTGGAGGGAGACAAGCATTTAACCAATTTATTCATGAAGACAATTGGAAAAAAGCCGCGGATGAAGCCTTACGTATGGCTTTAACAAATTTAGAAGCAGAAGCAGCACCTGCTGGATCTTTTGATGTTGTCTTAGCTAACGGATGGCCTGGTGTTATGCTCCATGAAGCCGTAGGTCATGGTTTAGAAGGTGACTTTAACCGTAAAAAAACATCGGCTTTTGCTGGACTTTTAGGACAACAAGTTGCAGCAAAAGGTGTTACTGTTGTTGATGATGGAACAATTCCACAATGCCGTGGCTCTCTCACTGTCGATGATGAGGGGACCCCTTCAGGATATAACGTTCTCATTGAAGATGGAAAACTCGTTGGTTTTATGCAAGACAGGCTTAATGCACGGCTTATGGGAGGTAAATCAACTGGAAATGGACGGCGTGAATCTTATGCTTATGCACCAATGCCACGAATGACCAATACAATCATGCTAGGAGGAGATAAAACACCTGAAGAAATCCTTTCTTCACTTAAAAGTGGTATCTATGCTGTTTCATTTGGTGGAGGACAAGTTGATATTACTTCCGGAAAATTCGTCTTTGAATGTACTGAAGCATACCGAGTAGAAAATGGCAAAATTTGTGCACCAATCAAAGGTGCAACTCTTATTGGAAATGGACCGGATGCTATGAAACGTATCACAATGATTGGTAATGATAGTAAACTAGACAATGGTATTGGTATGTGCGGAAAAGCAGGGCAAAATGTCCCTGTTGGTGTTGGTCAACCTCATCTTCGAATCAATAATATGACAATCGGTGGAACTGCGCTTATAGAGGAATAAGCTTGCTCATTCCTTCCCAGTATTGCCTCCTTCTCGTCTATTACGACCATTTTGTGAGGGGGAGATTACAATGAATTGATTTATAAAGATAATCTAGCGTTATTCATATTGTATTAGAACCTTGAATACCGCAAGATTCTCTCATTTTAAATCTGTGTCTGTTGGATCAATCAAAATCATTCGTTTATACGTTACAGGCGGGGAGAGTTATATGGATAAAAACTGTACAAGAAAAGACTAAAGATTCCTCTTATGGGGCGTCTCAAGTGCCAAGAGTTTTAAGAAACATTAGGGGATGGCAAATATAACGACGGCACAGGCTTATTCAGACACATCTTTTTCGTAAGATATTAGTCTTTTGTGTGGGGTAACTTGTCTTTTATATTCATAATAAAAAAGACTTTCTACATTTAGTGCTCTTAAATCAACGAGAAAAAGGTTATTATTATAGATAAATTTTGGAGAGATTTTATAATAATACTCAGGTAAACTTTTAAAAAAATTAGGCTAAAGTTTCCAACCTTTCTTTTTTTTCTTTTTGCTCAAAACAGCAACAATTTCGACATGTGGTGACCATAAAAATTGATCAATCGGTATGATTTTTTCTACTGTATACCCCCCTGCAACAAGAAGAGATAAATCACGAGCAAATGTAGTAGGATTACAAGAAATTGCCACAACACGTGATACTATAGTCTTCGCTAATTCACGTACTTGTTGCTCTGCACCAGCACGGGGAGGATCAAAAACAACACTCTCAAAACATTCAAGTTCCTTTACAGAAAGGGGATGTCGGAAAAGATCACGTTTTTCACAAGTGACCGTTTTTAAACCAGTCGCAAAACGTGCTGCTGTATTTAGATTTCTTAATGCATCTTCATTATTTTCTACTGCATGAACATTCATCTTTTTTGCCATACGCAAGGTAAATGTTCCTACCCCTGAAAACAAATCAACAGCATTCTTTGCTTTTTTAAAATGAGTCAAAATAATATTGCCCATTATATTTTCAGCTTCACAAGTTGCTTGCAGAAAACCACCAGAAGGAAATTCAACACGGACATCTCCAAAGTAAATCTCTGGTTTTTCTCGTTCAACCAAAACTTCACCGTCAACAGATAAACGTATAATCCCATATGAAAGAGCAGCACTGATCATTCTCTGACGAAGTGATTCATGGTGTATAATGCAACCGCTTAAAGCAACATCTAAACCATTTTCAACACATGTTATCGTAACATGAAACCGTTTGGCAGAGCTCTTTAGAAAAGCACAGAGCTCTCTGATATTATGCAACTGAGAAATAAGCTCTGGACGGCTTACTGGGCATTCCTCAAGAGCTACAATCTCATGAGAGAGATAACGGTTAAAACCAACTTTTTGCCCCTGTGGGGTCATGGATGCTGTTAGAGTAATCCGCCGTCGGCTATAAGGTTTACATTCTATTAAAGGCGCAACAACATTATTAAGTCCATACTTTTTAAGCGCCTCAACAACCAATTGTTGTTTCCATACGCGATAAGCATCCATATGCCAATGCTGAAGAGTACACCCTCCACATTCTCCAAAATGCTGACAAAGAGTATCAATGCGTTCTGATGATTTTTCTTTTAATGTTATATATGTTGCATATTTTCCATGAACAGTAATTTCAGCACACTCTCCTGGTAAAGTAAAAGGAACAGAAACGAAGCCGTGAGACGTCTTAGCAATACCATAACCATTTGCTCCGATATGATCGATTATGACATTGTCATTCACTCTTGTTTTTCTCCGAATAGTAAATATTCCACGTTGCCATCACCACCTGTAATAGGGGAAGAAATTAAACCTTTTGCACTCCACCCTGTTTGTATATTTAACCAAACAAAAAGCGCCTCAGCAGTTTCTTTAGCACTTGATGGACTTAATATTCCTCCCTTACTCAAGTGTTTACGACCAACCTCAAACTGAGGCTTTACCAGTAAAACAGCTTGGGCACCCTTCTTGGCTAAAGACAACACGGGAGGCAATGCAAGTTTGAGCGAAATAAAGCTAACATCTGAAACGATAAGATCAATTTCTCGCCCACCTAAATGTTCCTGTTTAAAATCTCTGACATTCAAGCCTTCTAATAACGTTATAGCACTGTTGCCCAATAAACGTTTATCAAATTGATGATGCCCAACATCAACGGCAATGACATGATCTGCTCCACGCTCTAAGAGAACTTGCGTAAAACCACCTGTTGATGCACCAACATCAATGGCTGTCACTTTATCTGTTATAATTGGAAATGCATCAAGTGCAGCAATCAATTTTAACGCTGCCCGAGAAACATAATTCTGCGCTGGATCACAAACGGTAATCTCTGCATCATCAAAAACGATTTGCCCAGCTTTAAAAACGATTTCTCCGTTAACTTTAACAGTTTGGCGCATAATTGCATCACGTGCGCGTGAACGTGTCGTAAAAAAGTTTTTTTCAACTAAAAGAATATCGAGTCTTTTTCTGGAAGCCATCTCATACTCGAATTTTCTATCCTGTTCGAATCTCGCGTCCCAAAACAGCAAAAACCGTGTTTAAAATACCCATAGCGTCAAGTCCGACACGTGAAAGAACTTTTTCTGGTGAACCATGATTCAAATATTCATCAGGAAATTTTAGTGTACGAACTTTCAAACCATGCTCTAAGAGCCCTTCTTGCGCTAAAAATTGTAATATGTGCGCTCCAAATCCACCGATTGCCCCTTCTTCAATTGTCACCAATACCTCATGCTCACGTGCCAAACGACGCATCAAATCTTTATCTAAAGGTTTTGCAAACCGTGCATCTGCAACCGTTGTAGACAATCCTTCAACCTCCAACGCATCAGCAGCTTGCAACACTTCTGACATCCGCGTTCCAAAACAAACCAAAGCGATTCTATTTCCTTCACGCAGAACGCGCCCTTTTCCAATTTCTAATAACTCACCACGTTGCGGTAAATCTATACCAATCCCCTCACCACGCGGATAACGAAAAGAAATTGGTCCCTGATCATAAGCTGCAGCTGTACGCACCATATGCATCAGTTCAAGCTCATCAGAAGGTGCCATAACAACAAAGTCAGGAAGAGTGGCCAAAAAAACAATATCAAAACTTCCAGCATGTGTTGCACCATCTGCCCCCACAAAACCTGCTCGGTCAATAGCAAAACGTACCGGTAATTTTTGAATTGATACATCATGAATAATTTGATCATAAGCACGCTGTAAAAAAGTAGAATAAATTGCAACAAAAGGCTTATACCCTTCACAAGCAAGTCCTGCCGCAAAAGTTACGGCATGTTGCTCAGCAATACCAACATCAAACATTTTTTCAGGAAATTTTTTCGCAAAAGAATCAAGTCCTGTCCCTGTTGGCATCGCTGCTGTTATGCCAACAATCTTATCATCATTGCGAGCTTCTTCTATTAAAGCTTTAGAAAATACCTTGGTATAGGGTAGAATATTACTTGATGCTTTTACCTGTTTTCCTGTCGTGACATCAAAACGATTAACACCATGATATTTATCAGACGAGGCCTCTGCAGGTGGATATCCCTTTCCCTTATGGGTTACAACATGCACCAAAACAGGACCATTAGGATATTCACGAACATTTTTAAAAACAGGCAATAAATGCCCCAAATTGTGCCCATCTATGGGTCCAACATAATAAAAGCCAAGCTCATCAAATAAAGTTCCCCCAACCAAAAGTCCACGCGCAAATTCCTCTGAACGACGAGCTTTATCCAAAAAAAACTTTGGCAATTTTTCGCTCAACATCTTTACGCGTTCACGCAAATGACGATAAGAAGGACGAGACACTAATCGTGCAAGATGTGCACTCATAGCACCTGTAGGTGGTGCTATAGACATATCGTTATCATTAAGAACAACAATCAAGCGTGCATTCAAAGCACCAGCGTTGTTCATGGCTTCATAAGCCATGCCCGCAGACATTGCACCATCACCAATGACAGTTATGATATTGCGTCTTGTCTCTGCTTTCAAAGCACTTGCCACTGCCATACCAAGCCCCGCTGAAATAGAAGTAGACGAATGCCCCGCTCCAAATGGATCATACACACTTTCTGAACGTTTTGTAAAACCAGATAATCCGCCCTCCTGACGTAATGTGCGAATTTTTTCTCTACGCCCCGTTAAAATCTTGTGTGGATAGGTTTGATGACCAACATCCCAAATAATCCTATCCTCTGGTGTATTAAAAATATAATGTAATGCAACAGTGAGCTCAACAACACCAAGTCCCGCCCCAAGATGACCACCTGTTACAGAAACCGCATCAATTGTTGCGGTCCGCAACTCATCAGCCAACTGTACCAAATCAGACTCAGGCAATGCCCGCAAATCTTGCGGAAAACAAACACGGTCAAGCAATGGTGTTAAGACCTGAGACAAAAAAAAATCCTTCCTATTATCTTAACTCAAGAAAACACAATGATAAAAATATATCTTCTCTACTCTTTTATTTACAGTTTTGCATCTTTTTTACTGAAAAATGCTCTTTTCTATTTGAGATGAGCTATAATTTCCTCATTTTTAACTTATTTTATAAAAAAGAAATCAATAAAACTTTCTGTTTATAAACTAAGGTTATTGCTTCTCTTAAGTCCCACAATAAATATCCAAAAAGATTTAAATTATTTAGCATCAAGTGGTTCCACTCCTTCTGGAAAACCTTCTTCTGAAAGCTGGATTTTTTCAACTTTAGCTTCAGCAACTCTTAAGAGTTTTTCACAATGCTTTTTAAGCGCTTCACCGCGTTCATAAATATCAATGGATTGTTCCAAAGGCACATCGCCACGTTCCAAATTTTCGACAATAACTTCAAGTTGCTTAAGCGCTTGCTCAAAGCTTAAGGTCGTAATATCCCCCTCTTGTATCTCTTTTTTCATATGAACCTCAAAAAATATCTGTTCTGGATATACGAACTCCAAAACCTTCCAAACCTACATAATGATGCTCTTTAGAAGCATAAATAATAACAGAGCCTATTCCTAAATATTTTAAAATTTGTGACCCTAAACCAATTTTGCGCCATTCTTCTTCGCGTTCAATCGCCTGCACATGGTTTTCTGAATTGTTTCTTGTCATGTTTTGAATACCAACAGTTGATTGTATAACAGATCCTTCACGCAAATAAATAAATACGCCACGTTTTTCTTTTTCCATCATACGCCGCATCATCACCATAATATCTGAAGTTTGACAAAAAACGTCACTTATAATGTTTTCATGATGTAAATGCACAGGAATATTCTCACCCTCACGGACATCACCAAAAACAATTGCAATATGCTGAACGACTTCCCAAGGGAGTTGATAACTTTGAACAATAGCGGGACCTACGAATGTTTCAATAGGCATTTCTCCAACATGCTTGATCAATATTTCCTTACGTTGGCGGTAAGCAATTAAATCTGCAACCGTTATAATATGCAACCGATGTTCTTGCGCAAATTTCATAATCTGATCGCCATGTTTAACGCTTCCATCATCATTAACTAACTCACCGATAACACCAACCGGCGGCAAATTAGCTAATTTACATAAATCAACAGCGGCCTCCGTGTGACCTGAACGCATAAGCACTCCCCCTTCATGCGCAATTAAAGGAAAAACATGCCCTGGACGAACAAAATCATCCGCACTTGCATTTGAATTCGCAAGATTACGTACAGCTAATGTACGGTCATGTGCTGAGATCCCTGTTGTTATGCCGTGTTTAAAATCAACAGTAACCGTAAATTGCGTCCCATGTGCAGAGTTATTATCTGGTACCATAGGAGAAAGATTAAACCGTTTTGCTTCTTTTTTTGGCATAGGTGTGCACACAATACCTGTTGTGTGACGAAGAATAAACGCCATCTTTTCTTCTGTACAATGCGCTGCAGCAACAGTTAAATCACCCTCATTTTCACGGTCATCATCATCTGTCACCACAACAATTTCACCGCGTTCAAAAGCTTTAAGTGCAGAAACAATTTTTTTTTCATCATACGCCATTGTTCACCTTTTCAATCACCCAACTTGACCGCGATGTCTTAGATAATGGTCAGCAATAGCACAAGCAACCATCGCTTCACCAACAGGAACGGCACGAATCCCAACACATGGATCATGACGTCCCTTTGTTATAACGTCTATATCATGACCATCAACATCAATGGAACGACGAGGTGTTAAAATTGATGAAGTAGGCTTTACAGCAAAACGCGCAACAATTGGCTGTCCACTCGATATTCCCCCTAAAATACCACCAGCATGATTGGATAAAAAAAGCGGTTTTCCATCATTTCCCATTCGCATTTCATCGGCATTTTCTTCTCCTCTCAAGCGGGCTGCCGCAAAACCATCACCAATTTCCACACCTTTTACCGCATTAATCGACATAAGTAACGAGGCAATATCTTGATCAAGCTTTGCGTAAATAGGGGCTCCTAAACCTGCCGGAACATTTTCTGCAACGATCTCAACAACCGCACCAACAGATGTCCCCTCTTTACGGAGTTTACTGATATAGTCACTAAAAATGTGAACCATCTCTGCATCAGCTGTAAAAAAAGGATTATTATCAACCTCTGACCAATCCCAACGATCACGATTAATATTATGAGGACCAATTGCTATCACTGCTCCTCGTACACTCAAACCAGGAACGATTTTACGAGCAAATGCACCTGCTGCAACACGTGCTGCCGTCTCCCGTGCCGAAGCACGTCCCCCGCCTCGAAAATCACGAATGCCATATTTAATATCATAAGTATAATCCGCATGTCCTGGACGATACTGATGAGCAATTGCTCCATAATCTTGAGAGCGTTGATCTGTGTTTCGAATCAACAGAGAAATTGGTGTACCTGTTGTCACCAATGTCGTTCCATCGTCTTGAACAACAACTCCTGAAAGGACCTCTACTTCATCTGGTTCTCGGCGCTGCGTTGTGTATTTTGATTGTCCTGGCTTGCGTTTATCAAGATAAGCTTGAACTTCTGCAAGAGTAAAAATAATTCCAGGTGGACAACCATCAATGACACAACCAAGAGCAGCACCATGACTTTCACCCCATGTTGTTACACGAAACAAATGACCAAATGTATTATGCGACATGAAAAAAGATCCATTTCTCTGTCAAATATATACAACGATAACGTATGTTGTGTGCTATACACAAAACAGCTCTTTTCTCCCAAATACTCTTGGACACCTTAAATTTGGTCAAATTACTGCTGTCTAATAAAATCTTATAAACCAAACTTTATTCTTTAACGACAGAAATGTCTGGGGCATCAACTGCTTTCATACCTATGATATTATAACCCGAATCGACATGATGGACTTCACCGGTAACAGAACGAGACAAATCTGAAAGAAAATAAAGCGCAGAATCACCAACCTCTTCAATTGTTACCGTACGACGTAATGGAGCATTATATTCATTCCATTTTAAAATATAACGAAAATCACCAATACCAGAAGCCGCTAACGTTTTAATTGGTCCAGCAGATATAGCATTAACACGAATATTTTGGGGACCTAAATCTACCGCTAAATATTTCACGCTCGCTTCAAGAGCGGCTTTGGCAACCCCCATTACATTATAATTGGGAACAACCTTTTCTGCACCATAATAGGTTAGTGTCAAGATTGAACCACCATCTGGCATCAATTTTTCTGCACGCTTCGTTAGAGCTGTTAGCGAATAAACGGAAATATTCATGGTCATCATAAAATTTGATTCGCTGATATCAATATAACGACCACTTAATTCATCTTTATCAGAAAAACCAATAGCATGAACTAAAAAATCAAGTTTTCCCCATTTCTTCTCTATTTCTCTAAAGACCGTATCAATAGAGACACTGTCAGAAACATCACAATGTCCACAAACAAATCCATTTAATTCTTCAGCCAAAGGCTCGACACGCTTTTTCATTGCTTCACCCTGATAGGTAAAAGCAAGCTCTGCCCCTGCGCTACTTGCCGCTTTAGCGATTCCCCAAGCGATGGAGCGATTATTGGCCAACCCCAAAATTAAACCACGCTTACCGTACAATAAACCATTACCCTTAGCCATCAGCACTGCCCCATTGTTACTTAAAATTAGTATTATTCACCTGCCTATGACACAGGTCAACTTTTTCTTCAAGCAATTGGTTTAAAATCAAACAAAAACTACGCTTTTATATATAAAATTTTTAAAATTAATCTTGTTGCATTTGCAAAAACTGTTCTAGTGCGGCGGCATTTTCATCTCCCGGCAACATAATGCGAACATGCACATAAAGATCATCTCTTGTACCATTTTTTAAACGAAGCCCTTTCCCTTTCAACCGTAAAACGCGATCAGAACTTGACCACGCAGGAATCGTTAAAACCACACGCCCCTCCAACGTCTCAACTTCTTCTTTTGCTCCCAAAACAGCATGTTTGAGAGAAACTGGTAAATCAAGATGGAGTGCTCTTCCTTCAACCCGAAAACGAGGATGTTTTTGAATCTGAATGGTTATTAACGCATCTCCTGCTTGCCCGTGAGGTACCTCTTCTCCCTGACCTTTTAAACGAATAGTCTGTCCGTCTTCAATATAATCTGGCAGTTTAATTTTTAACTTTTTTCCATTTGGAAAAACAGCTTCCACCTTTTCTGCGCCAACCATCTGCTCTAATGTTATGGCAAGATTAGCACGAACATGTGTTCCTTGTTGGGGACGGTTATAGTGTGTAGAATTCGAAAAGCTACCTCCTCCTCCAAACAGATCCCGAAAAATATCACTCGCATCAAAACTTGCACCACCTGAAGAGGAAAAATCAAATCCCTTTGCTCTTCCTGAAAAGGGATTTTGTTTATTGCTAAAATTTTCACCAGCACCATAGGCTTGATAAAGCGGTTTTCCTTCCATATCAATTTCACCGCGGTCAAATTGTGCCTTTTTATCTTTATCACCTATAATTTCATAGGCTTGATTAATTTCAGCAAATTTCTCTTTAGCCTTTGTATCATCTTTATTATGGTCTGGATGATATTTCTTCGCTAATCTTCTAAATGCCGATTTAATCTCTTGCGATTTTGCGGTACGTGCCACACCCAGAATCGTGTAGGGATCACGCATATTGCCCTCTTTTCAATTTCTTCGTTTTCAAAATATCAACTGATACGTTGTTCAATATCCCTTATAGCTTCATCAGTCTATTCTAAAGAATAATTTCTTCTTTTCTCTTTATATGTCTATCAATAAACTAAAATACCAGATAAAATGAGATATTTATTTAATATAGCTCCTTGTAGTCTATGCTAAAGTAAAAATAATTAAACTACCATAGAAATACACGATAGCATTGGCTTTTTGAAAATAAGAAAAAATGGTACTGTGACTTCTTGATGATAAAGTAAATGAGAAAATGCCTCACCCATGCTCACTGATATTTGGAGAAACTATGAGCAAAAAAATACCAACAGATGATCATTTTATGCAAATGCAAAAACCTTTTGAACTTTTCGCAAAGTGGCTTGAAGAGGCAACGATAAGTGAAATAAATGATCCGAATGCTATGGCATTAGCAACAGTTGACGAAACAGGACTCCCTAATGTTCGTATGGTTCTCCTCAAAGACTACAGTCCCCAAGGCTTTGTCTTCTATACCAATTATGAAAGCTGTAAAGGACAAGAAATTTTAAAATCAATGAAAGCATCCTTAGGTTTTCATTGGAAATCACTCCGTCGTCAAGTCAGAATTAGAGGAATCGTTGAAAAAGTAAGTCAACAGGAAGCCGATGCCTATTTCCAATCGCGACCACGTGGTAGTCGAATTGGTGCATGGGCCTCTAAACAATCTCAACCTTTAGACAATCGTTTTGTGCTCGAAAAAGCAATTGCTCAATATACTGCGCGTTATGCTCTAGGCAATATTCCACGACCACCTTATTGGTCTGGGTTTCGTGTTAAACCCCTTTCTATAGAGTTCTGGTGCGATCGCCCATTTCGTTTACATGATCGTCTGCTTTTTACACGGGATTGTGTTGAACACAGCGATTGGAAAAGACAAAAACTTTATCCCTAATCCTTCAAACTTCATCGTTATGAAGATTTTTTCTTCGCAACAATTAAACAAATATTTTTTATTCGAAAAATTCTAAAAGAAGCTGATTTATTTTATTTAAATAGAAGAATTTTATTTTCACTGTAAAGGTTAATTGGTGATATTTTCTACTGTATTGCTTAAAAATAGATTAGCAACAAGCTAATTAAAAAAACATACTGTATTCAATAGAAACTATGATTTTAGCTAACTTATTTTTAGACCGCAGAATAAAATATCATCCATATACCCCCACATACTAAACCAGCAAAAATCACAAAACCAATAAGCGAATTAGATTTGAAAAGCCTGAGGCATTGTGAACTATCATCTATATCAATGACTTTAATTTGAATAAACATATGGATGCTTGCCACAAAAATCCCAAAAAAACTAAGAACAGGAACTCCAGCTAAATAAAATGCTAGACTAACGAACATCACAAAACCACCATACAAAAATACTAAAGCACGCTTGGTTGCTTTACCAAAAAGAAGAGCCGTAGAACGGACACCAACAGTAATGTCATCTTCTTTATCTTGATGTGCGTAGATTGTGTCGTATCCTATGGTCCACAAAATTGATCCCACATAAAGCAAGATTGGTGCCCAGCTTAAACTTCCAAAGACAACAGCCCACCCCATTAATGCCCCCCAATTAAATGCAACGCCTAAAAAAAACTGCGGCCAATATGTTACGCGTTTCATAAAAGGATAAAATGCAACAGCTATCAATGACGAAATACCTAGAAAAAAACTAAACCTATTAAATTGTGATAAAACAACTAAACCAACTAAACATTGCACAAGTATAAAAACTCTTGCTTGCAACCGACTCACATGACCTGTCGGCAATGGGCGAGAACGTGTCCTTTCTACCTGAGCATCAATTTTATGGTCAATAAGATCATTCCAAGTACATCCTGCCCCTCGCATAGCAATAGACCCCAGAAAAAAAAGAAAAAGATACCAAACCCAATGAAGAAACATTGATAAAAGAGTATCGTAATGCATGTTATAAGAGAAAAAAGCCATTGTTGTTGACCAAAAACAAGGCCACATCAACAATTGCCAACCGATAGGCCGATCCCAACGCGCCAATTGCGCATAAAACCATAAAGAACGGGGAAGGAAGCTGTAGACCCATTGTTTGGAAGATGCATCCATAACCCGTCCTTGGCTATCATAGGACTGAACATGCGCGATATTTTTATTTTTTTTCATCAAATGATTTACCTTTGGTCTTGCGATAGAGACATTTCATTCTTATGAGAAGGGGATGAGATTAATTATCTTTTATGAGAGGAGCAAGCAATGAATATTCTTCTTATTGGCTCAGGTGGACGAGAACATGCTTTAGCATGGAAAATAGCAGCATCACCACTGCTAACAAAGTTATATTGTGCTCCTGGAAATTCTGCAACAACAGAATTTGGTGAAAATATTAATTTGAACATTGATGACCATCCCCTTGTTATTGATTTTTGTAAAGCACATTCTATTGATCTTGTAATTGTAGGACCAGAAGCACCCTTGGTGGCGGGTATAACAGACTCTCTTAATAGCGCTAACATCTGTGTATTTGGTCCTACTCAAAAAGCTGCTCAACTAGAAGGTTCAAAAGCCTTTACAAAAGATTTATGTCGGAAGAATAACATTCCTACAGGAAGTTACCAATGCTTTAATGATGCCTCTAAAGCTAAAGCTTACATTCAGCAACAAGGTGTTCCCATTGTTATTAAAGCTGATGGCTTAGCAGCTGGCAAAGGTGTCGTGGTTGCAACAACTATGGAAGAAGCGTTTAACGCAGTTGATGCCTGCTTCAAAAGTACATTTGGAGATGCAGGAAACAAAATTGTTGTAGAATCTTTTCTTGAAGGTGAAGAAGCAAGCTTCTTCTGCCTTTGTGATGGTAAAGTTGCTCTTCCTTTTGGATCTGCTCAAGATCATAAACGTGTAGGTGATGGGGATACTGGAGCAAACACCGGTGGTATGGGTGCTTATTCACCAGCGCCCATCATGACCCAAGAAATAGTGAATCGTACTCTCAAAGAAATTGTTGAACCAGCTTTAATAAGCATGAAAGAAATGGGCGCCCCCTTTAAAGGTATTCTCTTCGTCGGATTAATGATAACGCAAAAAGGACCCGAATTAATTGAATTTAACGTACGATTCGGTGATCCTGAATGTCAAGTTTTAATGATGCGCCTCAAAGATGATATTTTGCCAATTTTTCTTGCTGCAGCTCAAGGAAAACTTGAAAATAAGCCTCTTCGGTGGTCTGAAAAAACAGCTCTCACCGTTGTTATGGCTGCTAATGGTTATCCAGACTCCCCCCAAAAAGGTACTGTTATCCGTAATGTTGATCAAGTAAACACTCTTCCCGATGTGAAAGTTTTTCAAGCTGGTACAGTGTTGCGTGATGGAGAACTCATTGCAAATGGTGGACGTGTACTCAATATAACTGCAACAGGAAAAACGATTACGCATGCACAAAAACGTGCTTATGAAGCTGTTGATTTTATTGATTGGCCAGAAGGTTTTGTTCGTCGAGATATCGGATGGAGAGCCGTTGCGCGAGAAAATTAAATCCTTTGAATATTCTTTTTTTACGATTTTCTTATTTTATATAAGAGCATAACACACAAATTTTCTCACTGTTTTACGTTGGCCATAATTTTGAAAAAATAAGTGTGCTTTCCTTTGAACAATCAAATATTGTAAATAGGATATCTACTCATGATAAAATAGGAAAATTTTCTGAATCTGAAGATGTAATATAAAATAATCATTTTACTGTTGTCTTTACTTTAAACGCATTTTCTCATCATTTTTATAAACACTTTCTTTCTTATAAAATCCTGAGGAAAAACGTATATACTATCATTTCTTTTATTTATCGCGTTTTTAGTGAAATTCCGCTTTTACGAAAAATAAAATGCCCAAAAAAGATAGTTATGTTATTCACATACAAATTCTTAAACAATATCTCTCATGCTTATCATTCCCATTTTACGACACTACCTGCAAATAGTATAAATCCATTCTGCCAGCTTTCTGGAATAAAAATAAAAACCTATACCATCATTGTATTTTCCAATTCTCAATATTACGATAACCCTTTCTATCTAAATGATTTTGATTATAAAAGAGAGATGAAATAAGAATATTCTGAAATATTCAAAGCTTTCATTCAACATGGAGAAATGATTTATAAAAAAAATTCAAAAACACTTCCAGTAATCTTCTGGTGTTTTTAATAATGTGGCAAACACCCAAAATTATACCGCAAAAAAACAGTTTCTATTGTTATGAAAACCGTTTTTACCTCTCTGAAAAAAGCGTTCTACATCATCGATTCCTGCTGCCAATGTATGGTGTCAAAAAACTCTCATTTACAATCATTGACTTTCTCTTTGTTTTCAAGAACCAAAAGTCACACCAAATCCCGTCTGTAAAGGTCTGAATTCTCATTAAGCGGGTTCCTCTTGCTTCCCACTCATATGCTGCACTTACACAAAGACCTACAAGCAAACTTAGAATATTCGCCATATCTTCTAAAAACACTTCATGTGTGAAGTTTACATGCCTTATGTTACCTCCCCAAACAACGATGTTTTACAGCACAACAAGATAAATGCTGACGGTCGTACAAAAATGAATGCATATTAATTTACTGGAGTGCAATTCGATTCGCAATCACCAAACGCAAGCCTAACGGATTGCTATAACGAAGTAAAAAATGCTTTTGTTTAGAATGTGCTGTTGTACCAAAAAATCGATGTAAATCAGAACGATCTTTTACAACCAGAATGCGATTATCCTCATTGATCATAAGCATGGGAAGGCCATAAGTATCCGCCCATAACCGCCAATCCAGAAGAACATTATTCAAATCTCTGGAAACCAAAAGCGGTATACAAGCTTCCTCATCGGCATGAAGTAATTCTAATGCAACAGCTCTTTCTCCTGAACGCGTTTTTACGGTACGTGCTGCAATTCCTTGAAAATGATAAGGGGGTATTAAATGCGATAAGCTTGAAGGCATATCCGTTTTAAAAGAAACACCACGCTCATTTAACGAACAAATAACCTGATTACCCGTTTTGGATGAAAAATATGTCGTCGTTTGTGGCAAATGGCACGGATCTAACCGAAATTCAAGCACCGCTTTTGCCTGATTAAAGCATTGATTAGCCATATACATTATCCCAATTTATCTTAAATAACATACACCCTTTAGCAGCTTTTTCTCATTGGATTATTAAAAGTTTGAATAAAAAACAACTGGTTTCTTTTTTGGTTATTAAAATCTAAACAAAAATGCATGATCACCATTCTTGAATTATAATACTTTTCCAGGATTCATTATCCCTAAAGGATCGAGTGTTTTTTTAATCCCTTGCATAATATCCAATGCGACAGGCGATTTAAAAGAACGAAGTTCTTCGCGCTTAAGCTGACCAATTCCATGCTCAGCAGAAAATGCACCTCTATAGTCCACCACTAAACTATGAATGCGATGATTCATTGTTGACCATAACTGCAAAAACACTGTCGTATCAGCTCCTACAGGTTGTGTAATATTATAATGTAAATTTCCATCGCCCATGTGTCCAAAACAAATCACCCGTGCTCCTGGAGCAATATCTTCAACAATAAGCGCTGCCTCAGCAATAAAATCAGGAATAGAAGCAAGTGGGATTGCAATATCATGCTTAATGGACCCTCCTGCTAACTTTTGTGCTGATGATATACTTTCTCGTAATTGCCAAAAAAAATCTTGCTGTTTTAAAGATTGCGCAACAACTGCATCTTCTATCACCGCATTCTTTAAAGCTTCTTCTAAAATAGTACTCAATACCGATAACGCCTCATCATTGCCTTGCAACGATGAAATGTTCATTAATACATACCATTCATGTTTCCGCTGAAGAGGAGGCTTCTCACACATCTTATAATCTAAAGCCATTTGCAAACTGAGATTTCCCATGAGCTCAAAACCTGTCAACATCCCTCCTCCATATTCTTGAGCCAGAGATAAAAACTCTAAAGCCTTCGCCGGACTATATAATCCCACCAAAGCAACAGCTTTTCCTTTTATTTTTGGAAACATCTTCAAAACGGCTGCGGTTATAACTCCCAATGTGCCTTCTGCACCAATAAAAAGATCTTTTAAATCGTAACCGCTATTGTCTTTTTTAACAAAACGCAAATCATCTAAAATACGCCCATCCGGTAAAACAACTTCTAAACCAAGACAAAGATCACGCATATTGCCATAAGCTAAAACAGCTGTCCCTCCAGCATTCGACGAAAGATTGCCTCCTACTTGGCAAGAACCTTCAGATGCCAAAGAAAGAGGGAAAAAACGACCTGATTCATCCACTTTTTTCTGTAAATCCTGTAAAATAACACCAGCCTCTACAACAACAAAATTTCCCTCAAGATTTATAGCTCTAATCTTATTTAATCGCTCCATGGATAAAAGAACGCTCCCTCCTCCTTCATCTGGTTGTTGTCCCCCCACAAGCCCTGTATTTCCACCCTGTGGCACAATCGGTGTGCGCGTTTTGCTCGCTAACTGCATAATCGATGAGACCTCTGCGCAAGAAGATGGACGTAAAAGTAAAGGTGTTTTTCCATGAAAAAGCCCACGCTCTTCAAGCAAATACGGTGCAATCAAAGCTTGATCCGTTATAGCATGCTTAGCACCAACAATTTCCCTAAACCCTTCAATTAATTCCTGCTCCATGTTCATTTCTCCTTTGGAGCCGCAGCCCGTATAAGACGATCATTGATAGCCTCTCCTAATCCGTATGATGGAATAGGTTCTACTGCGATACATCTCACTTTAAATGAATCTAATTCCTTCATATATTGAAATAAATGAGAGGCTGCCTCTTCCAACTTTCCATCTTCGCTAAGGTTTAAAATAGAAACGGCATTTTCAGCCCCCATAACACGCTTTGAACCAAATGCTAAAAGCGCTTCACCATTTTCCACCTTTTCTACATTCAAACGAACCGTAGCATTGGGAGCATAATGTGATTTTAACATCCCAGGAGCTTCAATCGCCGCCCTTTGATCTATCCGTTTTAAAGGCTTCCCCACAACCTCTTCAATTTCATCAGCCGCAAGCCCCCCTGGACGCAAAAGATAAATATTTTCACCACAAATTTTAATAATCGTTGATTCCAGCCCTATTTTAGCAGGTCCTCCGTCCAATATCAAAGGAACAGATTCCCCCAAAGATGCAAAAACAGCCTCAGCTGAAGTAGGGCTAAGACGCCCCGATTGATTCGCACTAGGAGCAGCAAGTGGACGGCCAAAATGTTGTACCACTTCCGCAAAACGACTGTCTGGAAAACGAACAGCCAAGGTATTCAAACCAGAGGTTGTTAAAGGATGGATATTATGCTGTTCCTTTAAAGGCAAAACCAATGTCAAAGGCCCTGGCCAAAATTCCTCTATTAATTGGCGTGAAAGAAAGTCAATTTTAACATAACGTTCCGCCATTTCGATGCCGCTAACATGCGCAATAAGAGGATTAATTTGTGGACGACCCTTTGTAGAATAAATAGAAGAAATTGCCCTCCCATTGGTTGCATCGCCCGCTAATCCATAAACAGTTTCTGTTGGTAACGCTACTAACTTCCCTTGTTCAAGAAGCGCTATTGCCTCTCTTATCGAAGCACTATCGAGTGGTAGAATCGTCATGACACATCATTTCTATAACACTCTTTTAGTGATATTATGCTCTTTTTTATTCATATATCACATTGATTTATATGTTTTTTTAAAGTATGTGGTTCATAAATAAAGGTTAGGGAATAGGATTTTCCAATATTCTTCTACAGAACATATCTTATTCTTCTAACTTTCTCTAATAATTTTTTGAATTTTGCTAAGTTCTCTTGTGAAAAGCTATTGTTGAAACTCTTGACATAGACTTAACGTGCAGTACATTGTACTACAATTGAATAGGGGATTTAGAAATGGGAAAAATTCAAGCCCGCATACCTGATCAAGTTCAAGAAATTGCAAGTGCAGTTATTAAGTCTACGGGTTTAACTGTATCGGATGCAGTACGCATGTTTATGACCCGCATTGCTAGAGATCGAACATTACCGCTTGGATCTTTCAACCAAATCCGGAAACATTACGAGCTATCGAGGATGCCGAAATGGGATGCGTCGAACGTACATCATTAGACAGCTTAAGGACCATGATACGCGAAGATAGAACCGAAATGCGTAAATCTGAAAAGAAAACCTAAGCTTGCTATATTGTCTATACGCGTTCATTCCGGTCTGACCTTAAACGTGAAAGCAAAGGTAGGTATGCTAATACACTAGAGAAGGATTTGCTGCTTGTGGTCAAAGCGTTAGCGGAGAATGAACCGCTAAAAGCGCATTGGAGAGATCATGCGCTAACAGGTCAATGGCGCAATTGTCGTGATTGTCATATCAAGCCAGATTTAGTTTTGATCTATCGAAAGCCGAATACCAAAACACTAGGGCTCTTACGACTTGGTTTGCATTCTGAACTACGCTTATGATTGGATCTCCAATTCATAGTAAAAAGAATTTTTCGAAGTTTTTGCTTGTATGACAGTTTTTCTAATTCTTTGAGAACCACTGCTTCAAATGAGCGAAGATGTTGTCTATCGCATCCATGAGGCGTGCAAAATCAAGAATAAGCAAAAAAAGAAAAAATGCTATCCACTTCATCAAGCGAGACATCATTTTCACGCTTTGATAGGTGATGATCATTTCTTGAAGCATTTCTTTTTCTGATTCTGTAAGCTCTGTGTGTTTTTTGGATTTTTTTCTAACCATGTTTCCACCCACACAAGCGTTCACCTAGATTATTGTGCTTTAAGATCTCTCTTGCTAAATTGGAACTGATGGCGTTCAGATCTTTCTTGTCTAAATAAATTGGCAACCAGCCAACACAAGAAGAAGCATATTTATTTGTCATGCAACCAATCAGAGAGAGCAGCACGCATATCAGCATCACTTTTTTGATTAACTTCACTTTCCACCTCAAGCCGTGTTGTGGCTGCTTTTAAAGCTTTTTCTGTTTGCTTTTGTTGCTCTACTTTTTTTCCAAGAGTAAAAGCTTTTGCTAAGGCAATAAAAAAAGCGGCTAAAGCCGCACCTGTTACCATCAAGTTTCTTTTCATCCATAAGATCATAGGCGGTGCTCCTGAAAGCGTTTAGCAACAAAGAAAATGCCAGTACATGCCGCTAAAACCATAATGGCGGCTAAAGCCCATTGGATTGGTCCATTGCCCGCTAAAAACCCACCAAGACCTGAGAAAGAACCAATAATCGGTGCCAATGCTTCTGCTTTGAGAAACCCTGTTGGTTGTTTCGTTTCTACTGTTTGATAATTAGAAGAAACATAAGCCCCTTTCGCCCATAGCCCTGCCTCTGCTACACGCCGGTGTACGAGACCTTGTAAACGTTTGCCTCCTGCTTTGGTCCATTTCTGCAATTCGGTTGGTACTGCTTCATAATCCCCCCGATTAAGCCTTTTAAGTAGTGTTCTATAGCCTTCTTGAGAGCTTAACGTGCTGCCTATGATTTTCATGGCAAAATCTGGATATTGCGTGAGTGCTTGCGCATCTTCATCGCTATACCCTTTAGAGCGTAAAAATTGCAAATTTTGTTTATGTTATGCGCGTTCCTTGTTGCCCTGCCGCATAAGGATAGATGCATTTGAAAAACTTTCTTGTGGTGTCTTTCCTAACGCAAGCTCTGCAAAAAAATCCATTAAATGCTCGGAAAATTCTGATTTTCTAAAACGCTCCCATAAGCTACTTGGATTTGCTCCTGTCTGAACAAAGTTATCAAGTGACTTGATATAATCTGTTTTTTGTTCAAGATCACCACTTGCTTTTAAATGTTCCTCTTCTGGTAAGTGTGAATTGGAATGTTTTTCTTCTCCTATAGGTGCATCAAAAAGCTTTTCCTCATCATTTCCAGAATCATTTTTCAAAGAGTTTTCCGCTATAGATTTCTCATTAAGTTGAGCAATATAATCCATCACATTTTTTTGCTGTCGCCCAGCTTCATCCCCACTAGACTGATCAATGTTCCCAACAAGTGAAGATTGAGGAATCATTGATGCAACACCTCTCTGCTCTGAAAAATCATGTTTTTGTTGCTCTGGTACCTCTTGTATCTTAACAGTATCCTTTGAAACATCCGGCAATGGAGGCATTTGGCGCTTTAAATCATCTGTAGACATAATCAATTCTGCTGGCGTTTTTTCCCAGCTTGTTCTGTCCCTGCTTGAGAACCGCGAATAAGCTCTGTAGGACTCAATTTTTGCGGAGTATTATCCCCATTGCTCGCATCAAAAGGGTCTGTGCGACAAGCAGCCCGTTCTAAAAAACTTGGCTTGTATCGTCCTTCCAACGGCGTGCTTGGAGGCATCGAGCGTTGTTGCAATAAATATCTAGGTAACTGCGGTATAACCTGATACATTAAAGGACGCAAAAATTTTGGATCAAACAACTTTAAAAGAGAATTTGTGTTTTCTTGTTCCATCACTGCACCCTTTCCATCTCACAGCCACGCTTGCTATAATCTACATGCACAAAACCTATCGCCTTATGCAAGAAAACAGCTTCAGGTTTTGACTTCAAAACATCTTGTGCCATCACCCCGCGATAACGCTCTGGATAGCCCCTGTAGTTATACTCATAGAGTTTGTATCCATCTCGCTGCCCTACTCGTACGATATTTTCTTTCGCTCTGATGTTGCTAAGCCCAGCAAAAGTACCAAGGATAGTTCCAACATTTCCAACAATCTCCTACGGATTAGTTTTTTTATATAACAAAATATTGATTTATAATAATAATCTAGCGTTATTTATATTGAATTAGCCTCCCGAATAACGTAGGATTCTCTCATTTCAAATCTGTTTATCTTGAATCAATCAAAATCACTTGCTTGCACATCATAAGCGGGGCTGATGTGTGGGTAAAAACTATAGAAGAAAGGAGTAAAAATGATTCTTATGAATCGTCTTAAGAGCCAAGGGCTGTAGCAACACCCACGAGCTGGTTTTGTACACTTTCAAAAATGATATCTTTACCTTCTCCCAAGGTGATATTCCCGCTCTGCTCACCATTTTCATAAACAGGATTGGTCCCAGCGATAATATCGGCTCCAACACCATGAATGCTGCCTTATTTAAAGTGTCATCCGCTTGAATAAAGAAGGAGACGGCTTTGATCCCCTACTTCATTCGTGATTTTATCCAACGACCTTTTTAACGATGGGGAGGACGCTTTGGTGATCGCTTTTGTAAAGCTTTTTGCTTTTGCTGACGTTTTCTTTCATCCTCAAAATGCGTTAGTAAAGCGCGTTCCTGTTTCGTTTTGTTGGTCACACCAAAGGTATCATTGTCCATAAATTGCTGATATCCAGCTAGCATCAAATTAGCTAAAAACGAGTCACTTTTCAGAGGTTGTACAAAATAGAGCCCTTTTGAATCTTGCAATTTATACCGGAAACCTGCTTTTTTCATGCACTCATAAACTGAGGCAAATTCACTCGCATACGAATTCATATCACTAGAAGAAGCATAAACCGGTTTCCAGCCACATTTTGATAAGGATTGTTGGATCATCGCTTTATCGACACCTGGTTTTTCCCATAATGCTAAAGTTGATGGAGGAGGTTGGTTAACACATCCAGCTGTATTTAAGAGAGCTATGCAACTCAATAGTTTTAAGATTTTCTTCATTATTCCCCTCCTTCAGTGGGTTTCTTTACAATAAAACAGCTCGGAAGCTTGTTGATATTTTCTGTCACCGCTGCTTAAAACAACGGTGAACAATATTGAAATGGTTAGTTGAGGGAACAATCCCGTCATTTCAAGCAAAGCAAGGATGGCGGATTGTTAATCATCACAAACAGCAAAACTTAAGGTTTGCATTCAGGTGCATTTTTATACTTTTTACAAAAAGGGCTGTTCAAGCGCTTCTTGACACTGCGCTGTGGTATGACAGCACCTGGACGACAAATCGGCAAGTTTTTCTCTTTAAAAGTATAACACCACCCCCCTCCTCTTTGATCTTTATAGCGGAATCCTGCTTGAACCATGCAAGCATCAACTGTTGCTTTAGCATTAATACTCTGCTGTTGGTTTTCTGGAAAAACATCATAAGGGG